>NZ_JBEZWL010000004.1:0-125417 GCF_040648015.1 Streptomyces sp. NPDC029216
CCCCGCCATTTCACCGCTCCCGCCCCCCCCGCGGGGGGGGCTTTAATCCCCCGGGGCCTCCCCCCACGACCCCCCCCAAAAACCGCGGGCGGGGCTGGAATGTGCTGCGCACATCCAGCCCCGCCGGGTGTTACAGGTACGGGCCCGAGCGGATGGCGCCGTGGGGGCCGTCTTCCTCGTCGTCGTGGGGGCCGCCCGGGGGCAATGCGCGGCGCATCTGCTCCAGTTGGGCTCGCGCCGCCATCTGCTGGGCGAACAGGGCCGTCTGGATGCCGTGGAAGAGGCCCTCCAGCCAGCCCACCAACTGTGCCTGTGCGATGCGCAGTTCGGCCTCGGACGGGACGGTCTCCTCCGTGAACGGGAGGGACAGGCGCTCCAGTTCCTCGACCAGCTCGGGGGCCAGGCCGTCTTCGAGCTCCTTCACCGACGCCGCGTGGATGTCCTTGAGACGGACCCGGCTGGCCTCGTCCAGAGGTGCGGCGCGGACCTCTTCCAGAAGTTGCTTGATCATGCTGCCGATCCGCATGACCTTGGCGGGCTGTTCGACCATCTCCGTCACCGGGACCTCGCGCGACTCGTCATCGGCGCCGCCGACCGCCTTCCCGTCCTGTCCCACGATCAGGACGTGCGGGGGACTGTCCTGCGACCGTTCACTCCTCGGCATCTCCATGCCGTCATTCTCTCGCACACCTTCGTTCTCACACGGTGTGCCCCCGCACGGGCGTGATCCACCCTGTGCGGGGGCGGCAACGTCAGCCCGCTGCCCGCCGGGCCAGGGCACCGCTCGATTTCGTGACCAGAGCGGCCAGGAGCGCCGCGCCCAGCGGGACGAGGACCAGGAGGCCGGCCAGGGTGTCCCAGGGAATGGCGATCGGGACGTAGAGGGTCTCGTCCGGCGAGGAGTAGCCCCTCTCGACGGCGTGCAGCAGCAGGCTCCGCTGCTCGCGTTCCTGCGTGAGGCGCAGGCCGACCGCCGGCAGGATGCCCGCCGCCGAGCCGAGGACGACGCCCATCAGGGCGACCACCCCGCACTGGAAGCCGCTGAGGGTGCGCCGCACGCGCGGGGCCGCGCCGACCGCCGCCAGGGTCTTCAGGTCGGCTTCCGAGTCCGCCTGGGCCAGGCCGGTCGCGATGCCGGCCGCGCCGATGGTGACCAGGCCCGCGAAGACGGTGAGGGCCAGCATCCCGATGGTGCTCTCGCTCTGGTAGCCGCGTTCGATCCGGACGCGGACGTCGGCGCCCATCCGGTCGATCTCCCCGTCGAGCCGCTGCCGCTGCTCGGTGGTGGCGGCCGACTCCAGGCTGAAGTACGAGCCCAGCGGGGCCGTGGCGATGCCGGCGGCCTTCGCGGCGGAGGGCGGCAGGACCACCCCCACACCCCAGGACTCGACGCCCGCGGGCGCCTGGTGGACGGCCAGGACCTTGTCCTGGCCGGGCAGTTCGGCGTGGATGGCGGCGGCCTTGTCGGCGGCGACCGTGTCGGTGACGAGCCGGAGGGTGATCTTCCCGTCCTTCACGGGCCGGCGGTCGAAGGCCACCGGCTGACCCGCCCGCAGAGCCGCCGCGGAGCCCGGGTCCGTGATCGCCAGGACCTTGAGGAGCTTCTCGTCCGCCACGAGGGTGTCGAAGGAGTCCATCCTGTGCGGCGTGAGGCAGCGCGGGTCCCGGCGCAGCTTCTTCGCCTCCTCGGGGGCGAAGTCGGCGGGCCCGTGCTCCGACTCCCAGAGCGGGCAGCGCTGTTCCTTCGGGACGATGAGCTCGACCCGTCCGCAGCCCGGGGCCGTGGAGTACGCATCGCAGTTGGGGTTGCCGAGCACCAGGCGGTCGACGTCGGCCCGGACCGCCACCGGGAGGGTCTTGGCGAGGGTCTCGCGCACGGCCGCCACGTCCTTGTGGGCGCTGTTGTCGTTGACGCTCAGCAGTCCAGCGTCGGCCGGGAGTTCGGCGACGTAGTCGTGCCGCGCCTGGACGTCCTGGCTGTGCTGGTACGTGGACACCGCCACGGTTCCGGCGACGGCGGCCAGGACGGCGGCCACGGCGGGCGCCGTACGCCCCCGGTTGCGGACGGCGTCGCGCAGCGCGAGCCGGGGCGACAGCGGCAGCCACCGGCCCAGCCGCCCGAACAGGCCGACCAGCACCGGGGTGAGGGCGACCACGCCCAGCTCGGCGAGGGCGCTGCCGCCCATGACGATGGTCGGGCTGATCCGGTAGTGGGTCCCGTACAGGGCGATGGCGGCCCCGCCGGCGACGGCGAGCAGTCCGACCAGCGGCAGGATCCGGTTGGCGCGGCGGATACCGCGGCGGCCGGTGAGGGAGGCCAGCACGGTCTGCCGGGAGGCGGTGACGGCGGGGACGAGCGCGGCCAGCAGGCCGGTCAGCACGGCGAGCAGGGCGATGCCGAGGAGTTCCAGGGGGCGGAAGTCGAGGGCGCCGAAGCGGCCGCCGATCTTCTCCTCCAGGAGGGGGCGCAGTGCGACGGTGAGGGAGATGCCGACCGCGCAGCCGATGACGGCGGCCACGGCGCCGATGACCAGGCCCCCGGACAGGACGATGGCCCGGATGTGGCGGCGGTCTCCGCCGTTGGCGCCGACCAGCCCCAGCTGGCGGCGCGAGCGCCGGGCGCCGACCGCGAAGGCGGGTCCGGCGAGCAGGCAGACCTCCAGCAGGGCGAGGCCCACGACGGTGGCCACGACGGCCTTCTCGGTGAGCCGGCCGCCGTTCAGGCCCAGCTTGCCGAACTGTGTCTTGGGCTCCTGCGCGTACAGCGGCACCTGGGAGTCGGCGGGCGGGTGCGCCACGACGGCCCGGGAGAGGACGAGGGCGCCCTTGGCGTTGGCCTCCTTGACCATGTTCCACGTGAAACCATCGCCGCCGACCTTCACGAGGAAGGCGTCGGTGACGTTGAGTCCGGGCGCCCCGGTGGCCGACAGCGCCTTGTCGAGCGGGGCGAGCAGGGTGCCGGGCAGGGCGAGCAGTTCGTCGCGTGCCAGCTCGGAGGGCAGCTCGTACGACCCCACGATCTCGTACGGGGCGCCGGTGCCGCGCGGGGTCACGGCGGAGCCGACGTACAGCCCCGAGTGCTTCAGGAAGGCGGCGGTGGCGATGACCTCGCCGGGCCCCTGGGGCAGCCGGCCGCGCAGGGGGGTGAAGATCCCCCGGGAGAACGGGTGGTGCACGTCCAGCTCGCGCAGCTGGGTGTCGAGCAGGCCGTGCCGGGTGTGGACCTTCACACCGGACGAGCTCATCTGGACGGCTTCGGCACCGGCCGGGACCGCGGACTTGAGCGGGGGGCGCTTCTTCTCCGGGTCGGGCCGGTACTTCTCGTAGCCGCCGACGGGCGCGTAGCTCTGCCCGTCGGGGCGCTGGTAGAGCGGGCCGTCCAGGCCCGTCCAGTCGATCCGGGCGTCGGCCGCGCCGATCTGACGGGACAGCGACTGCTGGGGGGTGAGTTCGCCGCTGCGCAGGGTCAGGTCGATGGCGCTGGCCCCGACGACCGGCAGGGCGATCATCGCGAGGACCAGGGCGCTGCGGCCCTTGGCGCGCCAGGCGTCGCGGCGGGCGATGCGCAGGGCCGCGATCCAGGAGTGGTACCAGGAGGCGAGCGGGAAGGTCACAGGCCGGCCGCCCGCCCGGAGAGCAGCGAGTCGGCGTGGCTGCGCAGGGTTTCGTCGACGACGGTGCCGTCCCGCAGGAACACGACCCGGTCCGCCCAGGCGGCGAAGCGGGGTTCGTGCGTGACCAGGACGCCGGCCGCGCCCGCGTCGCAGCGCAGGCGCAGCAGCGCGAGCACGGACTCGCCGGTCTCGGAGTCGAGGGCGCCGGTGGGTTCGTCGGCCAGGACCAGGCGGCGGTCGCCGACCAGGGCGCGGGCGATGGCCACGCGCTGCTGCTGGCCGCCGGACATCTCGTCGGGGAAGCGGTCGGCGAGGGCGCGCAGGCCGATCTCCTCCAGGGCGGCCAGGGCGGCGGCGCGGGCCTTGCGGGCGGAGGTCCCGTCGAGTTCGAGCGGCAGGGCCACGTTCTCGGCCGCGGTGAGGGCCGGTATGAGGTTGTAGTCCTGGAAGACGTAGCCGATGCTGCGGCGGCGCAGCGCGGCCAGGGTGCGGCGGCCGGCGGTGGTGATGTCGACGCCCTCGACCACGACCCGGCCGCTGCTGGGGGTGTCGAGCCCGCCCGCGAGGGTGAGCAGGGTGGACTTGCCGGAGCCGGAGGGGCCCATCACGGCGACGAGTTCGCCGGGGTGGACGGCGAGGTCGATCCCGCGCAGGGCGTGCACCTCGGTGGCGCCGCTGCCGTGCGTGCGGACGAGGTTCTCCAGCCGGAGCACGGGCTGGGAGGAAGAAGAGGGCCGGGCCGGGCCGGCCGGGTGGGAGCTGTGCTGCTGGTCGGGCATGAAGGGTCCCCCTTGGGAAGGGCTGTTCAGCCCCGCCGCGTGCGGGCGGCGGTGCCGGCGGTGCCGTTGGTCGGGCCGGTGGCGGTCGCCTGGGGTGGCGGGGGCCCGGCGGCGGACGAGGAGGCCGGAGCGCCGCCCGCCGTACCGAGCGCGGCCAGCCGGACGAGCCGGGCCTCGCAGTGGTCGAGCCAGCGGGCCTCGGCCTCGGTCTGGAAGATCAGCTGCTCCAGCACCAGCAGCCAGGCCACGTCGTCGCGTTCGTGGGCCCGTCCGCTCTCGATGGCGGCGAGGGCCTGGGCCTTGAGCCGGGTGTAGTCCTGCATCGCCCCGATCGTGGCGTGCCGCTGGGACTGGATGACGGCGCGGATGTCCACGCCGGGGGCGCCGACGGCCATGGCGAGCTTGATGGCCAGCTCGTCGCGGGGCGGGTTGGTGCGGTCCACCGGGCGCTCGTACCACTCGCGCAGTTCGGCGCGCCCGCCGTCGGTGATGGCGTAGAGGGTGTGCCCGGCGGCGTCCTCCCCGTCGGGGGCGACGAGGCCGTCGCGCTCCAGGCGGGCCAGGGTGGTGTACACCTGCCCGACGTTGAGGGGCCAGGTGGCTCCGGTGCGGGATTCGAACTCGGTGCGCAGCTGGGAGCCGTATCGGGGGCCCCGTTCCAGTAGCGCGAGAAGGCCGTGACGGATCGACATACTCAGTATGTATACACGGGCATGCTCGGTATGTATACCGAGTATGCCCGGCCTGGGGGCTCACCAGGAGCCCGCCGGCAGCCCGCCCCAGGTCCCTAACGCCCCCGCCGCAGCCGCGCGCCCATGTACCCCAGCCCGACCCCCATCAGCGCCAGCCCGGTGCCCAGTGGCAGCAGGTGTGCGGCCAGGTCGGCGACCCGCTCGTTGGGCTCGGTGCCCAGTGCGGAGATCGGCGCGGAGCGGCTCGGCGAAGGGCTCGGCGTCGCGGCGGGCCGCTGGTGTTCGGTGCGTTCGCGGCGCTCCTGGCGCGGGGCCGGCCGGACCGGGTGCACCGGCCGGGAGACGGTGGTGACCTCGGGGTCGGCCGGTTCGTTCGCGGGCCGCCCGGGGTGCTCCCGCCCGACCCCTCCGGCGCTTCCGGCGAGTTCCTCGTAGGCCTCTTCGGGTACGGGGTCCCCCGCTTCCGAGTCGGCCCGCACGGCGGCGGCGGGCGTGCGGGGGGAGGTCGCGCTCGCGGGCGCGGTGGCCAGCAGCGCGGCGGCCGCCAGTGCGGCTCCGGCCGTCCAGCGCGGAGCGCGCGGGCGTCGGTCCACGGGTGCCCCTCCCGTTCCGTGCTGCGGCCGGGACCCCGGGGGCCCGGGGTGCACTCAGATTGACACAGGGGGGCAAAACGGGCATCCCGGGACACCCGTCAGGGTGCCCCGGGATGCCCGGGTGTCAGTCGCGCGTGCGCGCTACGACGGGTTGCCCGTCGAGACGATCAGCGTGAACTCCGTGCCGTCCTTGGCCACGTCGGTCCCGGCCTCGGGCAGCTGCTCCAGCACGGTGTCCTGGCCGTAGACGGTCTCGTCGCGTTCCGTGATCTTGTACCGCCAGCCGGCCGCCTGGATGCACTGCTTGATCGACAGCAGGTTCTTGTACCGGAAGTCCGGAGCCACGACCTTCGTCGCGTCCTTGAAGGACTTCGACGGGCTCTTGCACTTCTCCGCCTCGATCGTGCGCGAGGGGTCCGGCCCCTTGTGCCCCGCCTTGGCCGAGGCGGACGCGGACGAGGAGGCGGCCGGGCTCGCGGTCTTCTTGTCGTCGTCCTCGCCCGAGTTCAGGACGGCGATCAGCCCGCCGATGGCCAGCAGGGCCACCGCGATCGCGCCGACCACCACCGGCATGTTCTTCTTCCCGCCGCCCGAGGAGGCCGCCGGGGCGGGCGCCGAAGCGGGCGAGATGGTGAACGGCGGCGGGGTCTGGGGCGCGTACTGCTGCTGCGGGGCCTGCGCCGTGTGCGGGTACGCGTAGCCGCCCTGCTGCCGCGTCGGGGCCGGCTGCGCGTACGGGGACGGCGGCGGGGTCTGCGGGGCCTGGTACGGCTGCTGCAGCGACTGCGGCGGCGGCGCCTGGAAGCCGGCGTCCACCGGCGGGAACACGGTCGAGCCCACGCCCGCCCCGCTGCCGCCCGTGGCCGCGCCCGGCACGATGGCCGGGGCGCCGGTGTGGCCGGCCGACATGACCCGCATGATCTCGTCCCGCATGGCCGCGGCCGTGGGGTAGCGCTCGTTCGGGTTCTTCTTCAGCGCCCGCGCCACCAGCGCGTCCATCGCCGGCGTGATCGACCGGTTGATGGAGGACGGGGCCACCGGCTCCTCCTGGACGTGCGCGTACGCGATCGCCAGCGGGGAGTCGGCCTCGAAGGGGATGCGGCCCGTCAGCAGCTGGAACAGCATGATGCCGACCGAATACAGGTCGGAACGGGCGTCCACGCCGCGCCCCAGCGCCTGCTCCGGCGACAGGTACTGCGGGGTGCCGACGACCATGCCGGTCTGCGTCATCGAGGTGACCCCCGACTGCATGGCCCGGGCGATGCCGAAGTCCATGACCTTGACCACGCCGCGCTTGGTCATCATCACGTTGCCGGGCTTGATGTCGCGGTGGACCAGGCCCATCTCGTGGCTGGTCTCCAGCGCGGCCAGCACGTCGGCCGTCACCTTCAGCGCCTTGTCCGCCGGCATGGCCCCGTACTGGCGCACGTCCGCGTCGAGGACCGAGCCCAGCGGCTGGCCCTCCACGTACTCCATGACGATGTACGGCATGACCGCCTCGTCGCCTCCGCCGGCGCCGAAGGTGACGGTTCCCTCGCCCGTGTCGAAGACCGAGACGATGTTGGTGTGCGACAGTTTCGCAACAGCCTGCGCCTCGCGCCGGAAGCGCTCGCGGAAGGACGCCTCGCGCCCCAGTTCACTGTGCAGCGTCTTGATGGCGACCTGGCGGTCGAGTGCGGAGTCGTACGCGAGGTAGACCGAGGCCATGCCCCCCTCGCCCAGCAAATCCCTTAGCTGGTAACGGCCACCGGCCAGGGAGCCGCCTGCGTACCGGCCCTGTGTGCCGTCCTGGCTCATGACTGTTGCTTCCCCTCGGGCTGTGTTGCTACGCGTCTGGCTGAGCGCATGTCGCGCCCAGTCTGCCGGAGGGCAAGCACACGTCAAGCCGGTGCCCGCTGCGTGACCACGGGCCTACGCGGTGTCTGTAGCCGAACGGTGACCGGTTCGGAGGCTGTAGCGTTCACCGGAGCACCCGAAGAGGCCCCACCGCTAGAGCGGACGAGAGAGACGACGGCGAGGACTGATGGCACCCGAACCCGAGGGAAACGGCGCCGGGATGACCGACGGTCCTGAGCACTGGGGCGCGGGCGGCCTCGTGGGGGACGGCCGTTACCGGCTGACCCACCGCCTGGGCCGCGGCGGCATGGCCGAGGTCTTCGCGGCCGAGGACGTCCGGCTGGGCCGCACCGTGGCCGTGAAGCTGCTGCGCGCCGACCTGGCCGAGGACCCGGTGTCCAAGGCCCGCTTCACCCGTGAGGCACAGTCGGTCGCCGGGCTCAACCACCACGCCGTCGTCGCCGTGTACGACTCCGGCGAGGACCGGGTCGGCCCGAACGTCGTCCCGTACATCGTGATGGAGCTGGTCGAGGGCCGCACCATCCGCGAGCTGCTGCTCAGCGCGGAGGCCCCGGGGCCCGACCAGGCGCTCATCATCGTCTCGGGCGTGCTCGAAGCGCTCGCGTACTCGCACCAGCACGGCATCGTGCACCGTGACATCAAGCCCGCCAACGTCATCATCACCAACGCGGGCGCGGTGAAGGTGATGGACTTCGGCATCGCCCGCGCCCTGCACGGCGCGCAGTCCACCATGACCCAGACCGGCATGGTGATGGGCACCCCGCAGTACCTGTCGCCGGAACAGGCCCTCGGCAAGGCCGTGGACCACCGCAGCGACCTGTACGCGACCGGCTGCCTGCTGTACGAACTGCTCGCGCTGCGTCCCCCCTTCACCGGCGAGACCCCGCTGTCGGTGGTCTACCAGCACGTCCAGGACGCCCCGGTGCCTCCCTCGCAGCTGCCCGAGGGACACCACATCCCGCAGGAGCTCGACGGCCTCGTCATGCGGTCGCTCGCCAAGGACCCGGACGACCGGTTCCAGAGCGCCGAGGAGATGCGCGGGCTCGTCCAGTACGCCCTCCAGATGCTCCAGGACCAGGGCCCGAACACCGGCACCTGGAACACCGGCCCGGTCGCGATGGCGCTCCCGCACGGCCAGCCGGGCGGCGCGCAGACCTCGGTGATGCCGGCGGGCCCGGGCGGCGGCCCCCGGCCCGGATACCCCTCGCACGCCACGACCTCGCAGTTCCAGCAGCCGATGGTGCCCCCGCTGAACCCGGACGACGGCACGGCCTTCCCCGGCGGCGGCCACGGCCGCCCCGGCGGTCCGGGCGGCCACGGCGGGTACGACGGCTACGACGGGTACGACGGGTACGAGAGCCGGCCCAGCGGGAAGTGGAAGGTCTGGCTCTTCGCGCTGCTCGCGGTGCTGGCCATCGCCGGCGGTGTCGCGTACGCGGTCAAGTCCGGCAGTCTCGCCGGTGGCGGCGGCAACAAGCCGAAGACCAGCGTGAGCACCCCGGGCACCGCGCAGAGCAGTCCGGGCTCGCAGGACAGCCCGGCGGCCTCGCCGAGCCCGGAGTCGAGCCGCTCGCACGACGAGGACACCTTCACGCCCGCCCCGAGCCGCAGCAAGTTCACCCAGAGCCCCAGCCCGTCGTTCTCCTCGGGCAGCTCGCCGTCGGCGGAGACCAAGAACCCGACGACCCCGCCGCCGAAGACCACCCCGCCGACCGAGCCGTCCACGAAGCCGACCCCGCCCAGCGGGAGCGGCGGCAGCCCGGCGGGCGCCGAGGGCAGTGACTAGGTGTCAGAGCGCGTGCCGGCACAGCCGGTCCGGATCGTCGGACCCGAGGGTGTGCACGGTGACGAGCTGGGGTTCGATGCGCATGTAGACGGGGTCGAACACGGCCCCGTCCACGAAATGCGGCCCCGGACCGAATAGTTCCAGTTCCGTGGTGGTGGGCTCGGTGAGTTCCGCCGTACCGGTGACCTGCACCGACCAGAGCGCCGGTTCCCCGGAATTGAAGTTGTCGGCCCCGTAGGAGACCACGCTGCCGTTGCAGGCCTGGTGGTAGCCGAAACCGGCGTGCATTCTCAGTACGACCCGGCCGTCCGGCACGATGTGCCGGGCGACGGCGAGGAAGGGGAGCGCACGCATGCTGGTGGCGACCCGGCCGTAGGGCACGCGGCGCAGCAATTCGACGGCCTGGATTTCCTCTGGGGACATGCGGGACATGCGCCCACTTTCGGGCACCGGCACGGGGTCGGGAAAGAGGATCCCGCCCCTCTGTCCGAGGACGTTGGTCCCGAATCGAACCGTGCGCGACGGGGCATCGCGCGACCACGCGGCGTCACGCTCGCGAGCCGCTCAAAACCCCGTCCACAGCCGGTCTAGCGGCGCTCCGCCTGGAGCCGGGCGACGTACGCGGCGGCCTGGGAGCGGCGCTCCATGCCCAGCTTCGAGAGCAGGCTGGAGACGTAGTTCTTGATGGTCTTCTCGGCCAGGTGGAGCCGCTCGCCGATCACCCGGTTGGTCAGGCCCTCGCCGATCAGGTCGAGGATCTTGCGCTCCTGCTCGGTGAGGTTCGCGAGGCGGTCGTCGCCCTTGCCGTTCTTGCCGTCGCGCAGCCGCTCCAGCACCCGCGCGGTCGCCACCGGGTCCAGCAGCGACTTGCCGGCCGCCACGTCACGCACCGCGCTGAGCAGCTCGTTCCCGCGGATCGCCTTGAGGACGTAGCCCGAGGCGCCCGCCATGATGGCGTCGAACAGCGCCTCGTCGTCGGCGAACGAGGTCAGCATCAGGCATTTGATGTCCTCGTTCAGGGAGCGGACCTCGCGGCACACCTCGACGCCGCTGCCGTCCGGCAGGCGCACGTCGAGGACGGCCACGTCGGGGCGGGTCGCCGGGATGCGCACCAGGGCGTCCGCGGCGGTACCGGCTTCGCCGACGATCTCGATGTCCTCTTCGACCGACAAAAGCTCATGAACGCCCCGACGTACTACTTCGTGGTCGTCCAGGAGAAATACTTTGATTTTTCCGTTTTCGCGCACAAGCTCATCTTCACACACTCACCTCTTCCCTGCCGGAGTTACCCGGGATAACGTGCCGTTGTTCCGGCCCCCTGCAAGGCTGTGACCAGTGGTTGTTCCCGCTGCGCTCGATTTACTTGGATATCCAAGCAAAATCGCAGGTCAAACGGGGTTTCGCAGTTATGCGTCGCACTGGGTAACGTGCTGTGCGCAGGGCACTCGCCGGGGCACCTGTCACGCCTGAATCCCATACATGCCGTGCACCCACCCCGTGTGCGGGTACGGATACAGGTGAGCCGCACTGGTCCCCGGAGAACCCGGGTGCCGGACCGACGGAGGAGCACACGTGACCGTGGAGAGCACTGCCGCGCGCAAGCCGCGACGCAGCAGCGGCACCAAGCGGGCGGCAGGCGCGGCGAGCGCCCGCAAGACCGCCGCTGCCACCGCACAGCCGCACGACGCCGAGCCTCAGCTCGTACAACTGCTGACGCCCGAGGGTGAACGGGTCGAGGTCAAGGACAACACCGACGTCGCGGAATTCGCGCCGTTCGTGGAGGACATCACCACCGAGGACCTGCGCGGGCTCTACCGCGACATGGTCCTGACCCGTCGCTTCGACGGTGAGGCGACCGCCCTCCAGCGCCAGGGCGAGCTGGGCCTGTGGGCCTCGCTGCTGGGCCAGGAGGCCGCCCAGATCGGCTCCGGCCGGGCACTCCGCGACGACGACTACGTCTTCCCGACCTACCGCGAGCACGGCGTGGCCTGGTGCCGCGGCGTCGACCCGACGAACCTGCTCGGCATGTTCCGCGGCGTGAACCACGGCGGCTGGGACCCGAACAGCAACAACTTCCACCTGTACACGATCGTCATCGGCTCGCAGACGCTGCACGCCACCGGCTACGCCATGGGCGTGGCCAAGGACGGCGCGGACTCCGCGGTCATCGCCTACTTCGGCGACGGCGCGTCCAGCCAGGGCGACGTGATGGAGGCGTTCAACTTCTCCGCCGTCTACAACTCCCCCGTGGTGTTCTTCTGCCAGAACAACCAGTGGGCGATCTCCGAGCCGACCGAGCGCCAGATGCGCGTGCCGCTCTACCAGCGCGCCCAGGGCTTCGGCTTCCCGGGCATCCGCGTCGACGGCAACGACGTCCTGGCCTGCCTCGCGGTCACCCGCTGGGCCCTGGACCGCGCCCGCCGCGGCGAGGGTCCGGCCCTGATCGAGGCGTTCACGTACCGCATGGGCGCCCACACCACCTCCGACGACCCGACCAAGTACCGCCTGGACGAGGAGACGGCCTCCTGGGAGGCGAAGGACCCGATCCTGCGCCTGAAGGCCCACCTGCTGGCCTCCGGGGGCGCCGACGAGGCGTTCTTCGAGGAGCTGGAGGCGGAGAGCGAGGCCCTCGGCAAGCGGGTCCGCGAGGTCGTGCGCGCCATGCCCGACCCCGACACCATGGCGATCTTCGAGAACGTCTACGCGGACGGGCACGCGCTCGTCGACGAGGAGCGCGCCCAGTTCGCCGCCTACCTCGCATCCTTCGAGGCCGAGGAGGGTCACTGATGGCTGTCGAGAAGATGTCGATCGCGAAGGCGCTCAACGAGTCGCTCCGCAAGGCCATGGAGACCGACCCCAAGGTCCTGATCATGGGCGAGGACGTCGGCAAGCTCGGTGGTGTCTTCCGCATCACCGACGGGCTCCAGAAGGACTTCGGCGAGGAGCGGGTCATCGACACCCCGCTCGCCGAGTCGGGCATCGTCGGCACCGCCATCGGCCTGGCCCTGCGCGGCTACCGGCCGGTCGTGGAGATCCAGTTCGACGGGTTCGTCTTCCCCGCGTACGACCAGATCGTCACGCAGCTCGCGAAGATGCACGCGCGTGCCCTCGGCAAGATCAAGCTCCCGGTCGTCGTCCGCATCCCGTACGGCGGCGCGATCGGCGCGGTCGAGCACCACAGTGAGTCCCCCGAGACGCTCTTCGCGCACGTCGCGGGCCTGAAGGTGGTCTCCCCGTCGAACGCCAGCGACGCTTACTGGATGCTCCAGCAGGCCATCCTCAGCGACGACCCGGTGATCTTCTTCGAGCCGAAGCGCCGCTACTGGGACAAGGGCGAGGTCGACGTCGAGGCCATCCCCGGCGAGCTGCACAAGTCGCGGGTGGTCCGCGAGGGCGCCGACCTCACGCTGGCCGCCTACGGCCCGATGGTGAAGGTCTGCCTGGAGGCGGCCGCCGCGGCCGCCGAGGAGGGCAAGTCGATCGAGGTCCTGGACCTGCGCTCGATGTCGCCGATCGACTTCGACGGGATCCAGGCGTCGGTGGAGAAGACCCGCCGCCTGGTCGTCGTCCACGAGGCCCCGGTCTTCCTGGGCACGGGTTCCGAGATCGCCGCTCGCATCACGGAGCGGTGCTTCTACCACCTGGAGGCCCCGGTGCTGCGCGTCGGCGGCTTCCACGCCCCGTACCCGCCGGCCCGCCTGGAGGACGAGTACCTGCCGGGCCTGGACCGCGTGCTCGACGCCGTCGACCGCTCGCTGGCGTTCTGAGGAGAACCGCGCCATGACGATCCGCGAATTCAAGATGCCCGACGTGGGCGAGGGCCTGACCGAGGCCGAGATCCTCAAGTGGTACGTCCAGCCGGGTGACACGGTCACCGACGGTCAGGTCGTCTGCGAGGTCGAGACGGCGAAGGCGGCCGTGGAGCTGCCGATCCCCTTCGACGGGGTGGTGCACGCGCTGCTCTTCGAGGAGGGCGTGACGGTCGACGTCGGCCAGGTCATCATCTCCGTCGAGACCGGCGGGGCCGGTGCCGCCGAGGCCCCGGCCGTCGCCGCTGCCCCCGCCGCCGCCCCGGCGGGCTCGGAGGCCGCCGAGGAGCCGGCGCCCGAGGGCCGCCAGCCCGTGCTGGTGGGCTACGGGGTGTCCCAGGCCTCGACCAAGCGCCGCCCCCGCAAGGCGGTGGCGGGTGCCCCCGTCGCGGCCGCCCCCGCCCCCGTCGTGCCGGCGCCCGCCGCGCCCGCCCCGGCGGCGCAGAACGGCACCGCGTACGCCAACGGCAACGGTGCGGCCACCGCCGAGCGTCCGCTCGCCAAGCCGCCCGTGCGCAAGCTCGCCAAGGACCTCGGCATCGACCTGGCCTCGGTGGTCCCCACCGGTGAGGGCGGGGTCGTGACCCGCGAGGACGTGCACGCCGCCGCCGCGGCCGCGCTCGCCCCGCAGGCTCCCGTCCAGGCCCCGGCGGCTCCGGCGGCCGCGCCCGTCCAGGCCGCCGCCCCCGTCGAGGCGGTCCCGGCCGTCGCCGCGGTGCCGGGCGCGCGGGAGACCCGTATCCCGGTCAAGGGCGTCCGCAAGGTCACCGCCCAGGCCATGGTCGGCTCCGCCTTCACCGCGCCGCACGTCACCGAGTTCATCACCCTCGACGTGACGCGCACGATGAAGCTGGTCCAGGAGCTCAAGGACGACCCGGACCTCGCGGGGCTCCGGATCAACCCGCTGCTGCTGATCGCCAAGGCGGTCCTCGTGGCCATCCGCCGCAACCCGGACGTCAACGCGTCCTGGGACGAGGCGGCCCAGGAGATCGTGCTCAAGCACTACGTCAACCTGGGCATCGCGGCGGCCACCCCGCGCGGCCTGATCGTCCCGAACATCAAGGACGCCCACGCCAAGACGCTGGCCGAGCTGTCGACCTCGCTGTCGGACCTGGTGGGCACCGCCCGCGAGGGCAAGACCTCTCCGGCCGACATGCAGAACGGCACGATCACCATCACCAACGTCGGCGTCTTCGGCGTCGACACCGGTACGCCCATCCTGAACCCCGGCGAGTCCGCGATCCTCGCGGTCGGTGCGATCAAGCTCCAGCCGTGGGTCCACAAGGGCAAGGTGAAGCCGCGCCAGGTCACCACCCTGGCCCTGTCGTTCGACCACCGCCTCATCGACGGCGAGCTGGGCTCCAAGTTCCTCGCGGACATCGCGGCGGTCCTGGAGCACCCGCGCCGGCTGGTCACCTGGTCGTAGCGGCCCCCGCAGCACCGCCCGATGGCCGGTCCCCCCTTCCGGGAGGGGCCGGCCATCGGCGTTCCCCGGGGGAAAACCCCTGGCCGGCGCCGGCTCTCGGGGTGATCATCGGCCTGATGAGATTCCGTGCCGCCTTCGCAGACCCCGCCGGCCTCGACCGCGCCCTGGCCTGGCAGGCCGAGGGCCCCGTCGCGCCGCTTCCCGCCGACCGCGTCCGCGAGGAGTTCGCCGCCCGGCGCATGCGCCCCGAGTGGACCTGGTTCGCCGAGGACGGGGACGGGCGGGTGCTGGCCCGCGCGCTGTGGTGGGGCCGCGCCGACAGCGAGCGGCCGATCGCGCTCGACTGCCTCCAGGTCGGCTCCCGCGTGGCCGACCCGGCCGCCCTGGCCGCCGCCCTGCTGGGGGCCGGCCATGCCGCCTTCGGCAAGCGCCCCGGCTACAACCTCTCCCTGCCCCGGGGCTGGCGCGAGGACGGCGCCCTCGCCGGGGCGGTCGCCTGGCGCCGGGAGGCCGCCTCGCGGGCCGGCCTGACCCGCGAGATCGAGCGCCTGCGCTACGAGTGGACGCCCCCGCAGCCACCGCCGGGGACACCCCCGGCCGCCGGCACCCCCGCCCCCCAGGGGACGCTCGTCTTCCGCGAGGGCACCGACGAGGAGTTCCTCGACGCCTTCGCCCGCCTCTCGCGCGGCAGCCTCGACCTCGCCACCCGGCACGAGCTGGACTCGATGTCCGAGGAGGAACTCGCCCGTGAGGACCTTGCGTTCTACCGCGACTGCCCGGGCGAACGCTCCTGGTGGCGCCTCGCCCACCTCCCCGACGGCACCCTCGCGGGCATGGCGATCCCCTCGGCGACCCCGTACCACCGCAACGTCGGCTACCTGGGCGTGGTCCCCGAGCTGCGCGGCAGGGGCCTGATCGACGAGATCCTCGCCGAGATCACCCGATTCCACGCCTCCGAGGGCGCCGTGCGGATCACGGCGACCACCGATACCGTCAACGTCCCGATGGCCGCCGCCTTCGACCGGGCCGGCTACGAGGTCACCGAGATCCGCCTCGTCCTGGAGGCCCCGCCGGCCGTGTGAGGCGGTAGCCTCCCCGCCATGCCCATCGCCGAGTTGCAGGTGTATTCCGTGGAGGAGGCCGATGTCACCGGCGGGGTGTGCCGCGTCAGGTGCGTCGGCGGCACGGCCCGGGCCGGGCAGGTGTACGCGGCCGGGGAGTCGCGCGTCTGGCTGCGCGGCATAGAGCGGTACGGGCGCACCGTCGACTCCTTCGACGCCGGCCACGCCGCCCGGGTCCGCCTCGCCGGGGCGGTGGTCGCGCTGCTCAGCCGGGGTCAGCTGCTGACCTCCGTACCGCCCGACGGGCACGGCCTCGCGGAACTGGAGGCCTGGCTGGCCACCGGGCCCCCGCTCTCGGACGAGCCCCTGCCGCGGACCCTGCGCGCCCTGGCCGTCGGCGGGATGCAGGACGAGCGGCTGCCGGACGGGGTGCGGCTGCGCTGGGGCCGGGTGGCGCAGGCGGCGGCGTACCGCTGCGCGGCGGCCGAGGGGGCGTCGGACCTGGTGCGGGGGATCGAGCTGGCCTTCGTACGGGCCTACCTGCTGCGGGAGTTCGGCCCCGGGCGGGGCGGCGACCCGGCCGTCCTGTGCCGGGAGTCCCTCGCGCTGATCGACCTCACGCCGGCCCAGGCGGCCGCGCGGGCCCTGGCCTGGCGCGAGCTGCCCCGGGAGCGGATCGTGCACCTGAGGCTGATCAGGAACCTGCTGCGCTGGACGGGCGCGGCCAGGCCGTACCTGGCCCCCGGGGACCCGCTGGCCGCGGCCGTCGACGCCTGGTCACAGGTCGGCAGACGACTGCCCTGAGATCTTTTCCGGCCGCTGTGGCTGATATACGCTCCGCTGCCATGCAGACAGGCGGGGACACCAGCGGCACCACCACCATCGAGTTCGTGTACGACCCCACCCCGGAGGACTACCGGACGGCGTTCCGGCGCTTCACGTACGGGACCTGGCCGGGCCGCGGCACCGTCCTGCTGACCGGGCCCCTCGTGGGCCTCGGGCTGGGTGGTTCGATCTCCTGGCTGAGGGGGTTCTCGCCGAACCAGACGCTGTTCGTGCTGGTCGCGGTGACCCTCGCGCTGTGCGTGATGCTCCCGCGCGTCAACGCCCGCAAGGCGCGCGAGCAGTACGAGCACATGGAGGCGTACGGCACCTGCCGGACGGCGGTCGGCGAGGACGGCCTGACCACCACCGGCGGGGAGCTGAGCAGCACCGTCGACTGGCACGGCTTCCCCCGGTACTTCGAGACCGACCAGCTGTTCGTGCTCACGACCAAGCGCACCGGGATGTTCTTCGCCCTGCCCAAGCGGGGCGCCCAGGACCCGGCCGACGTCGACCGGGTGCGCGCGGTCCTCGACCGGCACCTGAAGCGGCTGTGACGGGACCTCAGCCGGCCCGGTAGGCGCGCAGGAAGGCCGCCACACCGCCCCGGACGAGGCGGTCGGTCTCCGCCTCCGGCAGGGGCAGGACCCCGTAGTGGGAGAGCTGGACGACGGAGTTCAGGGACAGCGCCGTGAAGTGGGAGCCCGCCAGTGCCGCGTCCCCGTGCACGTCGAGCAGCCCGGCGTCGGCGAGGCCCGCCAGGGCGCCGGCGAGCGCTTCGGCCACCGGGCCGGGGCCCGCGGCCTTCCAGGCGGCCAGCACGTCGGGCGGCACGTGGTCGGCCTCGGCGTGGACGTGGCGGACCAGTGCGAAGTGGTCGGGGTGCTTGGCCATCGCGTCGATCAACGCGTGGGCCAGGGCGGCCAGATCGCGTTCCAGGTCGTCCGGGTGCGGCGGGCGCGCGGGGTCCAGCAGGGCGCGCACGGTGGCCACGTGGGCGTCCCGCACCTCGCCCGAGCTCCAGGTGACGACGGCCCGGAAGAGCTCCGCCTTGCCGCCGGGGAAGTGGTTGTAGAGCGTCCGCGTGGAGACGCCGGCCGCGTCGGCCAGGGCGTCCACGGAGGCGCGCGCGTACCCCTCGCGGCCGAACACCCCGCAGGTGGCGCGCACGAGGGCGAGCCGTTTCGCCAGCTTCCGGGGCGGGAGCGCGTCCTGCGCCGTCCCGCCGGACGTCCCCTCCGGGGCCTCCTCCATCACTCCTCCAGCATTCCTTGAGTCATCCTCGACAATGATCGTTGTGGTTTTTACAACGCTCGTTGTAGTTTACCGGAGGGCCGGGAGCACGGGCCCACCGAGTCACCGCCCAGAGGGGGATACCCATGTCCGTCACCGAAGCCGCCGCAGAGACGCCGCTGCGCGTCGCCGTCATCATCGGCAGCGTCCGCGAGAACCGCCGCGGGCCCGCCGTCACCGAATGGTTCCTGCGCGCCGCCGAGGGCCACACGGGCCTGGAGTTCGACGTCATCGACCTCGCCGACTTCCCCCTCCCGCTGACCCTGCCCGACTGGGGCAACTCCCCGGACGCCGCGACCGCCGCCGTCCTGGAGCGGGTCACCCCGCGCCTCGCCGACGCCGACGCGTACATCGTGGTCACCCCCGAGTACAACCACAGCTACCCGGCCGCGCTGAAGAACCTCATCGACTGGCACCGCCCGCAGTGGCAGGCCAAGCCGGTCGGCTTCGTCTCGTACGGCGGCGTCAGCGGCGGCCTGCGCGCCGTCGAGCAGCTGCGGCTGGTCTTCGCCGAGATGCACGCCGTGACCGTCCGCGACTCCGTCAGCCTGCACGGCCCGTGGAACGGGCTCGGCCCGGACGGCGAGCCGCTGGAGACGGTGGTGCTGGAAAGCGTCACCAAGAACCTCCTCGGCCAGCTCGACTGGTGGGGCCGGGCCCTGCGCACCGCCCGCACGGTCCACCCGTACGAGGTCTGAGGGCCGGCGCGCGATGGCGACCGCACACACCGCCGAGGACGCACCGCCGGCGTTAGGGGCCGCGTCCGGAGCACTCGGGCGCATCCTCACCGTCGTGATCACCGGCGCTGTCATGTCGGTCCTCGACATGACCATCGTCAACGTGGCGCTCGACCGGCTCTCCGCGTCCTTCGGGTCGCCGCTGGAGACCATCCAGTGGACCGCCACCGCCTACACCCTGGCCCTGGCGGCCGTCATCCCGACGGCGGCTTGGGCGATGAGCCGGATCGGCGCGAAGCGCACGTACCTCACGGCCCTGACCCTCTTCACCCTCGGCTCCCTGCTCGCCGCGTGCGCGTGGAGCGCCGGCAGCCTGATCGCCTTCCGCGCCGTCCAGGGGCTGGGCGGCGGGCTGCTGATGCCGGTCGGCATGACCATGGTGATGCGGGCCGCCGACCGCGAGCGGCTCGGGCGGGCCATGGCCCTGCTGGGGCTGCCCGTGCTGGTCGGCCCGGTGGCCGGGCCGATGCTCGGCGGCTGGCTGATCGACACCGCCTCCTGGCGGTGGATCTTCCTGGTGAACCTGCCCGTCGGAGCGGTCGCCCTGATACTCGCGGCGAAGCTGCTGCGCCCGGATTCCCCCCCGGGCGCGGCGGCTTCGCCGCGGCTCGACGTCCCGGGGCTGCTGAGCCTCTCCCCGGGCCTCGCACTGCTGCTCTACGGGCTGTCGCGGGGCGGTGAGGGCGGCGACTTCGGCTCCGCCGGGGTGCTGCTGCCCCTGCTGGGCGGCGCCGTCCTCGTCGCGGCCTTCGTACGGCGCGCGCTGCGCGTGCCGGAGCCGCTGCTCGACCTGCGGCTGCTGCGCGACCGCACCTTCGCCGCCGCCGTCGGCACCCTCGCCCCGTTCACCTGCGGCTACTTCGGCTCGATGCTGCTGGCGCCGGTGTACTGGCAGCAGGCGCGCGGGCTGAGCGCGAGCGCGGCGGGGCTGCTGGTGGCGCCCGTCGGCATCGCCGTCGGGGTGACCATGCAGATCGCCTCCCGGCGCGTGGACACGGTCGCCCCGCGCCGGCTGATCCCGGCGGGCGTGGTGATCGCGGCCCTCGGGATGCTGCTCAGCGGCCTGCGGGCCGGCACCGAGGGGGTGCCGGGCTGGCAGGTGGTGGGCTCGCTGATGGTGATGGGCGTCGGCGCCGGGATGGTGCTGATGCCGACGATGACCACCGCGAGCCGTGACCTGCCCGCCGCGCGCATGGCGGCGGCGAGCACGGCCCTCAGCATCAACTCACAGCTGTGCGCCTCGGTCGGGACGGCCCTGACCTCCGTGGTCCTGGGCGCCTCGGGCACCGGCCCGGCCGGCTTCCGCACCGCCTACGCGGTGGCGGCGGGGCTGATCGCCCTGTCCCTCCTGGCCGCCCTCCGGCTGCCGGGGCGGCGCCGGATGCCGAAGGGTTAGCGGTGGGGCTTGCGCCCGCCCCTAGTAGGCGGGCGCACGGTGGCGGCGGTGGAGGGACTACTTCTCCGAGGAGAGGAGCCGGTCTGATTCACCCTTGATCCGGCCTTGTTGAAGCAGGTAATCCAGTACGTCTTCCACGTGGTCGGTCTGCTGGACTCCGCGACCGCCGAGCAGGGCACCGGCGAGGTGGACGATATCGTCAGGCGTGACGTCTTGGCAGGTGCGTACGACCTCGTAGATCATCTCCGCGTCGAAGGTGATCTTGATGTTCTCCGGGAACGGATATCGCACCGGCGCCTGTCGGGTGGCCCAGATCGATGCATCGCTGGGCAGTGGCTTGCCGTCGCTGCCCAGCGTAAGTTCCGTCCGGCTGATGACCTGCACTACGAAGTTTTCCAGGCCGCGCCAGTCGTACTTGTCCTTGGGCAGATCATCCCCGTTGCGTCGGGGGAAGTGGTCCGGGGCTTTCTGGCGGGTGGCGGTGACTGCCTGCCGGGCCAGTGCGCGCACGGTGAGTACAGGGGATTCGGTGCGGCCGTTGAGGGCGGCCACATCGGCGATTTCCTCGTAGAGGATGTGCCGCACTTCGGGGTATGGGCCGAGCCTTCGCTGCCGCAGAACATCCGCGAATTCCCAGGAGCGTGAGGGTGTCGTGCTGACACGGGTGAGTTCCGGGACTGGCTTGGAAGAGTGCGCTTGCGCCGGAACATTGATGGTGACCGCCGCTGTAGCGGAGGGTGCCACCGCTGGCGCTGGTACGGGTGCCACGGCCTGGATGGCAAACTCTTCTGGCTGCGGTACGGAGGCAGGACGCGCGGCGGTGGAAGGGCCAACACTTTCGCCGAGGGCGATGCTGATCTGAGGCTCGCGCCCGAACTGCCGGATCATCCCGCGCTCCTGTGCCTCGTGCAGCAGGATCGAGATGAGCCGAGGAGTCCCCGCCAAGGGGTACATGTCCTTGTCAAACCGCGGTTCGACCATCGTCAGCAGGGTGCGAAGCTCGGTTTTGAGGACGGCGCGTCGATGCCCGGGGCGCTCCTGGCCTCGTCGGAGCGCCTTTTCGAGGGCGTCCAAGGCGTCCTCAAGCGGCATGAGTTGCGTGGGCCAGGCAGAATTCGACTGTCCAGCTCGTTGGGGAACATGCTCGCGGAGGCTCCGTGTAACGATCAATTGTCCGAGCTGGGCGAGGTCGCCGTCTTTCGCGAGCACTCGCCGATGGAATGAGTAGACAATAAAAGCGACATCGGGTAGTTCGGCTGAAATTCCCCGAATGAACTCCGCTACGGCTGCGGCGGCATCCAGGTCGCCGGGGAGTCCGGGCAGGGATTTTACTGCGGCATCGGAAGGCAGTTGGTCGAGCTCCCCATCCTGGTCCGCCCGTGTCACGAAGGCCAGTCGCTCGGGATTCGGGAAGCTGGCGAGTACCGAATTTGTGATGTCGGCTGCCGTTCCGTTGATGGCGCGCGTCGTGTCGACGATCAGGACATCCAATGAAGCCCCCCGGGGGAATGGCTAGGTTGGGTGGTACGGGGCCGCCGCAGAGCGGCGGCCCCGTAGCGCTATCGGTCGATGTTGTTAGACATGAGGTGCTTCACGCAGACCTCGGTGACCACAGCGCAGACGATGCCCAGGCCGAACTCGGCGGACAGCGCGAATGAAATGGAAATCATCAGCACAAGGGTGCAGATGGCGATCCACTTGTCGCTCATGGCTTACTCCAATTTTTAGAAGAATGTCGTTATTTGGAGTGCGGATGCCATGGATGTCTGCTGTGGGATGCGAAAGATGGCGTGATGTTTTTACGCTGATGGACGTGATACCCGACGGAATTTTTCGCAAGGATGTGCGACGAGGATTTGCTGCTGGATGGAGGGTGGGGAGATGAAAGATGAGGCGGAAAGTCCGCCGAAGTGGAGCTTAGGGGTCCATCGCGGAGGCAACAAGCGGATGTCCCAACGAGCGTGAATTTGTATCAAGCTCTGGGTGAATTCCGGACATCGTGGCCGATATCTGCGGTCCGGGTTGAGGCTGGCGGGGCAAGCCTGTCGAACTTGAACTGGGTTTGCTCTCAGTCCTTGGTGGCGTTGCCGAGCACCTTGGACGGGGTGATGCGCACGACGACGCGCACCGCCCCGTCGGAGGCGTCCCCGTATTCCTTGCCGGCGCCCGGACCCAGGTACTCCTCGGCGATGCGCACGGCCACGGCCCGGCCGGTGTCCTCGCTGATGGTGGCGGTGCCGCGGATCTCGGCGTAGAGGTAGGGGTTGGCGAGGTCGAACACGGTCAGTCCGACCCGCCCGTCCCGGACCATGTTCCGCTCCTTGCGGCGGCCGCGCTCGGTGGAGACGAGGACGTCGTCGCCGTCGCGGGTCACCCAGACCACGGAACTCTGCGGGCTCCCGTCCGGGTTGAGGGTGGAGAGCACGGCGGGGTGGGGAGAGTCGAGCAGCTGCCGCACGGTGTCGTTGAGTGCAATCGTCATACGGGAGAGGCTAGTTGTCTCCCGGCTCGGCCGCCCCGGCGCCCCGGCGGCAGCCGGGGACTACCCGAAGTCGGTCATTCCCAGGGGATGTTGAGGAAGGGGCTGGCCGGGTCGGTGGTCAGGGTCAGGTGGGTGGCGAGGGAGGACGCGTACCAGCTCCCGAACTCCTCCTCGTCGAAGTGCAGGCACCGCGCGAGCGCGTACCCGGCGGAGAACTCCGCCCACGACCGGTACGTCCCCTGCACCTGCTCGCCCGCGCGGAGCACGGCGCGCTCGGCGTCCTGGACGGTGCCGTAGCGGGCGGCGACGCCCCAGCGGGCCATCTGCGAGGCGCGCCCGTGGTCCCACCCCTCGACGGAACGCACCCAGCCCTCCTCGGGCAGCAGCCCGTCGGCACGGAACCGCTGCTCGTAGCGGTGGATCCGGCCGATGAGCCGCCGGACCCCGGCGATCTCGCCCTCGACCTCGGCGGCGGGGCGCGGCTGGGCGACGGTGACCCCGTCGGGGGTCAGACGAGGCTGGGCGGCCTGCTCGGCGCTGTGCCGCAGCCCGGTCTCGGCGGCGTGCCGCCAGTGCTCGACGTCGACCGGCCCGGCGAAGTCGGAGGCGAGGACGCGGCGCACGCGGAGCGCGAACTCCCAGACGGGGCTGACGATGTCGGCGTCCAGCATCCGCTGGAGGAGGTCGAACCAGCCGACGGCGTCGGTGACGTCCCACATCTTGCGCAGGCGCTCGCGCTCACGGGTGTAGCCGTCGCCGTGGTAGGCGAGGGCGTTCCAGAACTCCCCGTTGGAGACGGCGAGGTGCGCCCCGACGGCCAGCCCGCGGGCCACGGGCCCGTGCAGCGGGCCGCCGGAGTGGAGGGCGTGCACGGCGCCGGGGGCCAGCCCCCAGGAGGGGGCCGCGTCCCAGTGCGCCCGCCAGCGGGCGAGGTCGGCGGGGGTGGTGGTGAGGTACGCCTCGACGGGGCTGCCGGGGTTCACCGCGAGGTGGGAGGGGTCCCGGTGGTCCCAGGCGTTCGCGAACCAGGCGAGGCTCTGGCGGAGGAAGACGGTGTGGGCGTCGGGGGCGGGCAGCATGCCCCGGGTGTAGACGGCGAGGGTGTCGTGGACGGGGTGGAAGCGGGCCCTGCCGGGGTCGGCGTCGACCTGTGCGCGGGGCTGCGGCAGGAACAGCTCGGCCCGGGCGAGCGCGTCCATGTACCCGTTCCAGTCCCCGCGCGTCTTCGCCTCGTACAGCTCCCGCTCGATCACACTCGGCGGCGTCCAGTCATCCACACGGGGACCCTATACGGGGCCCCGGCCGCCCTGGACGGGCCCCGCAAGGGCGCACTCGGCCCAGGCGCCCCCCACCGCTGCGGGCGGCGGCCGGCGCCGCGGGGAGGCCCCGTCACCCGGTCGCCGCCCCCGCCTGGGCGGAGTTCACGAGGACCTGCTGACCGGCATCCGGTTGACGCGGTACACGTCCGGGACGCAGAGGTTGACGGCGGCCGCGGCGGCGATCAGGGCGGCGCAGGTCAGGAGGACGGCGCGGCCGTCCCAGGCGTGCGCCGCCAGGGCGGTGATCAGGTAGCCGAGCGGGATGGCCAGGCGTTCGCCGACGCCGTTGAAGGCGCTCATGCGGCCCTGCTCCGCCTGCGGCACGTGCTGCTGGAACGCCGTGCTCCAGGCGACGATCGCGACGTCGAGCCCGATCCCCGCCAGCAGGGCGGCCGCCAGCACCAGGGCCAGCGGCAGGCCGGCGGCCATGGCGGCCAGGGGGAGCGCCAGGGCGGCGGACGTGGCCACCGCGACCGCCAGCAGCCGGTACGGCTTCCAGCGCAGGCAGACCAGGGTTCCCGCGAGGAGGCCGCAGGAGAACGCCGCCTGGATCAGGCCCCAGTCGCGCGCCCCGGCGTAGTGCCGCGCGGCGACCAGGGGGCCCAGGAGCTGGAAGCCCGCCAGCCAGGCCGCGACGAGGACCGTACCGGCGGCCGTGTAGGTCCACAGCCAGGTACGGGACCGGAAGCCCGCCCAACCGGCCCGCAGGTCCGCGAGGACGCCCTCGGTCCGGGCGGGCGGGGCGTCCAGGCGCAGACCGAGGAGAAGGACGGCGGCGACGGCGAACGTGCACGCGTCCCAGGCCAGCGCCCAGGCCGCGTCGCTCGCGGCGACGACGAACCCGCCGGCCACGGGGGCGAGCACCTTGACCGCGTTGCCGGGCAGCCTGAGCAGCGCGTTGGCCCGCTGGAGCTGCTCCTCGGGAACGATCTGCGCCACGGCCCCCTGCATCGCCGGGACGATGAACGACGCCGCCGTTCCGGAGACGAGCCCGCAGGCGGCGATGGACGCCGTCGTCGCGTGTCCCGTGGCCACGGTGATGGCGAGCGCCCCCTGTGCGCCGGCGGCGACGAGGTTCCCGAGGAAGAGGATCCGGCTCCGGGAGAGGCGGTCCGCGTAGATGCCGCCCACGAGGAGGAAGACGACCGTGGGGAGGGTGTTCGTGGCGAGGACCAGGCCGAGGGAGCCGGCTCCTCCGCCCTGCTCGATGACGGAGTAGGCCAGCGCGAGCGGGGCCATCGCCGAGCCCGCCGTCGAGATGAGGTTGGCCGAAACGAACCGCCGGAAGGCCGCGATCCTCCAGGGTGTACCAGCAGTCTGTGGTGGCTCGGTCGCGGTTTTCACGGTCCCCCTCGGTTTCGGCGCAGCGAGCACCCTAATGCAGCGGTGCCGGGCGTCAGCGGCCGATGGTGGTGCACCAGGCCAGGGTGGAGACGAGCTCGGCGCTGAACGTCTCGCAGAGCGCGAGCGCCTCCCGGCCGGCGGCGGTGCCGGGCAGGCCCGCGCCCGGCGGCAGGGCGGCGGTGAGGTCGCGGCAGGCGGCCTCGACGGCGCGGTTGCGGGCCTCGTGGTAGCCGGATCCGGCCGGCGCGGTCGCGAGGTGGCGGGCGTGGGCGTGCGCGGCCGGGTGGTCCCACGGGGAGTCCTCGGTGATGCGGTCGAGGGTCCGGGACAGCTCCCGGGGGAGGCGGATGATCCGCTCGGTCTCCTCGGGGCCGAGCCCGCCCGCGTTCCGCCAGGCCGCCAGCTCCGCCAGGGTCTCCAGCCGCACCTCCGCGAGGGCCCCGTCCGGCTCCCCCTCCTCGGGGTCGGTGAAGAACGGCGTACCGAGCAGCTCCGCGACCGCGTCCGCGTCCTCCCCCGCACGGCCGGCTTCCTCGCCCGGGGTGAGGAGCACCGCCCGGAAGACGGCCTCCAGGAGCGTGCGGTGCAGCCCCTGGCGGGGGTCGGGCGGGAGCATCAGCAGCGGTGCCCGCAGCCGCCACAGCGCCAGTGCGGCCGCATGCCGCCGCAGGCCGGGGGCCATGCCGCGGCACAGCTCCGCGAGCGCTTCGTCCTCGTCGAGCCCACCGGGTGCATCCATGGCCCCGACCCTATGGCGCCGCCCTCAGTCCGGGCCCACCTGGGCGGTGAGGTGGACCGCGACCTCGAAGACCGCCAGGGCGGGCTCGGCGCCCACGTCACGGAAGAGGCGGGGCGCCGGGGCGCCGCCCGGGGCCGCGCGTACGGCCTCCAGGGCGGCCCGGTCCCGCCAGAGCGTCTGGATGCGCCACTGGCCGTCCGGGCCGGACAGCAGCTCCGTCCGTACCAGCCCGTCGGGCAGCGGACGGGCCACGAGCTCGCGGTACGCCGTGACGAGGTCGGCCTCGCGCCCGGCGGCGACGACCCCGCTGACCTCGCTCAGCACCTGTCCGGTCATGCGCCTCATCTCCTCGCCCCCTTCCACGCTACGCGCGGGGCGACGGGTCGGCGCGGGCGGCCGGATCCGTCGCGTTGCCCCGGGGCGGGGCGACCGCGTCAGTAGGCTGGCCGGTCAGGGCAACTCGGCGGCGGGTGGAGGGCGTTATGCGGGGCGGGAAGGTCGCGGTGGTCGGCGGGAGCATCGCCGGGTGTGCGTTCGCTTCGGCCGCGGTGCGGGCGGGGGCCGGGGAGGTCGTCGTACTGGAGCGGACCGGTGGGCGGCTGGAGGACCGGGGGGTCGGGCTGTGCGTCCACGACGACCGGGCCGCCGAGCTGGTGGCGGCCGGGGCGCTGCCCCCGGGGATCGCCGCGCACCGGCTGGAGCGGCGGCGGTGGGTGGTCCGGGACCCCGCGGCGGGGGCCGGGGGGCGGCTGTTCTGGGAGCAGCCGTTCCCGTTCCACTCGTACCACTGGGGGCTGCTGTGGCGGGGGCTGCGGGCGGCGGTGCCGGGGGCGGTGGACTACCGGCAGGGCGTGGCCGTAGCGGGAGTGGAGGGGGCCGGCGACGGGGCCGGCGTGCGGTTCGCGGGCGGGGCCGCCGAGCGGTACGACCTCGTCGTGGGGGCCGACGGGTACCGGTCGGTGGTGCGGGAGGCGGTGTCGCCGGGGGCGAGCCCGCAGTACGCCGGGTACGTGTGCTGGCGGGGGAACTTCGACGCCGGGCTGCTGGAGGGGCTGGAGGGGGCGGAGTCGCATCCCGGGGCGGTGACCACCGTCTGCTTCCCCGGCGGGAGTTGTGTGATCTACCGGATCCCCGGGCCGCAGGGGCTGCGGGTGAACTGGGTGCTGTACGCGGCGCCGCCGCGGGGGGCGGGCCTGCGGTTCGACGATCCGACGAGCTTTCCGCCCGGGGCGCTCGGGGAGGAGCTGGCGGGACATCTGCGGGCCCTGCTGGAGCGGGAGTTCCCGGAGTACTGGGGGCGGGCGCTGGCGCTGACCGCGCCCGGGGACAGGTTCGTGCAGCCCATCTACGACCTGGTGACGGAGCCCACGGCGGCGGGCCGGATGCTGCTGGCCGGGGACGCGGCGACCGTGGTGCGGCCGCACAACACCAGTGGGGCGGCGAAGGCGTTGCAGGACGCGACCGCCTTCGGTGCCGCCTGGGGGCGGGCGGGGTCCTGGGAGGACCTCGTCGCCGGCTACCAGGCGGCGCGGGGGCCGGCCGGGCGGGATCTCGTCGGACTGGCACGCCGGTTGGGGCGGGCGCAGGTGGAGGAGACCCCGGTGTGGAGGGAGATGAGCGCCGCGGATGTCGCCGGGTGGTGGGAACGGCAGCTGGCCGGGGCCGCGGGGATCGGGGGCCAGGCCATGTCCTCGTAGGGACGGGCCGGGGCGGCTCAGTCGTCGGCCGCCACCAGGAGGGTCAGGTGGCCCCGTACCCGGTCGATCAGGACCAGTTCGTGGAACTCGCCGTGTACGCCGCCCCAGTCGTGGAAGTCGTCCACCCCGACCCCCGTCAGGTGGTGGACCGTCGTGGCCGAGGTCAGGCGGGCGAACACCTCCCGCCGCAGGTCCGCCTCCAGATCGGCGGGGACCGGGTCGTACTGGTCCGCCCAGGTGCGCAGGAGGTGTGCCGCGTCGTCCGGGGTGATCGGCTCGTACGCGGCCGGGGTGATCAGCCTGCGCCAGAACGAGCCGTGGCGTCTGCCCAGGGGGAGGACGCCGCTGCCCGCGTAGTCGTCCCGGAACTGTTCGTGGGAGATGAGGGCGGCCAGGAGGGCCGTGTCCCCGGGCGGGGCGGCCGGCAGGCGGAAGTACTTGGCGTCCAGCCAGCGGAAGCAGTGGGACCAGCCGTCCCCGGGGCCGTAACTGCCGAAGTTCAGGAAGGCGTCGCCCTCGTGGACGAGGGTCTCGTCCGTGGCGTTCAGCGCCGCCAGGGCCGCCTCCAGGCGGGCCACGTCCACCGCGTCCTTCTCGCGGCGCGGGCGTTCCGGGACCCACACCGGCATCATCCGCTTGATCTCGATCTGGGCCTCCGGTGACGCCACCGGGCACTCCAGTCCGCGCAGGCGCCCCGGCTCGACCCCGTCCAGGATCCCCGCCGGCCACGGCGTCCCCGCCCAGGGGCCGCCCGCGACGAGGACCCGGCCGTCCGCCCGGCGCCGGGTGACGAACGCGAAGCTGTGCTCCTCGCCGTCACGTACGAGGTCCAGCTGCTGGTCGTCCGCGTGCCGGACCTCGTACCCGCGGGCCGTCAGCAGCTCCCGCAGCCGCTCCGCGTCCTCGGCCCAGGCGAACCAGTCGACGTCCTCGTGCTCGCGGGTGATCTCGCCCAGCCAGAAGTCCATCGCCCAGCCGCCCCGCAGCCAGACCTCCGGCCCGAGGGCGCAGACCTCCTCGATCATCGAGAGCTGGCGTTCGGTGCGCTGTGCGTCCATCCCGTCACCGTACGACCCCCGTGCGACCGCGCGACCGCGCGGCCCCCCTTGACGGGGGTCGGTGGCGGGGAGACGCTCCCGGGGCTTGCACACGAGGGCTGGGGGGCCGGGATGCCGGAGGAGTCTGTCCAGACGGTGGGGGAGCTGCGGGCGCAGCTCGCGGAGCACGGGGCGCGGTGGTCGGTCAGCGAGCACCTCGCCGACGAGGACCCCGTCCCGAGGCCCTCGCTCGGTCTGGAGCCGGGGCTGAACCTGACGCCCGCCGCCGAGGCGGGGACGGTCGACCTGCGGGCGCTCGTGGGGCGCGAGAGCGGGAACCCGCACCTGACGCGGCGGCGGGCCGCCCACGGGCTGATCGAGGGGACGGTGCGCGGCGCCGGGCGGCCCGTGGCCGTGGACTGGCGCGGCCGCTGGGGGTGGCCGTGGCTGACGAAGGTCAAGGACCAGAACCCGTGCGGGTCCTGCTGGGCCTTCGGGGCGGCCGGGCTCGTCGAGTCGATGGCCCGCATCGAGCACGACGTGTGGGCGGTGCGCTCCGAGGGGGACGTCCACGACGGGCTCAAGTCCGCCTGCGGACAGGGCGGCAACCCGGAGACCGCCCTCGACTGGATCAAGGAGAACGGCGGCCTCGCCGACCCCGGCTGCCGGCCGTACAGCACCCCGCCGCCCGGGCTGCCCGCCGAGCGGCGCGACGCCTGGCGGGCCGAGTACACGCCCAGCTGGGACCGCTCGGGCCGGACGGTCCGGATCACCGACTACGTACGTCTCGGCGACGTCGAGCAGCAGAAGGTCTGGCTGGACACGGTCGGGCCGCTGACCGCCTGTTTCGACGTGTACGACGACTTCTTCGGGCTCGGCGCCGGGGTGTACCACCGCACCAGCGACCGGCTCGCCGGCGGGCACTGCGTGCTGGTGGTGGGCTACGACGACGCGGCCGGCTGCTGGCTGTTCAAGAACTCCTGGGGGACCGGCTACCACGTCGGCGGCTACGGCCGGATCGCCTACGGCGAGGTCAACATCGACTACTGGGCCAAGTGCGGCCTGCGCGGCACCAACATCGACCCCTGGAGCAAGCGCCGCCTGCACGCGGGCAGCGTCTACGAGAGCGGCAACGGCCGGGCCCACCGCAACTTCGAGATGGCCGCGACCGCCGGCGGCGGCCGGCTCCAGCACTGGTGGCGCGAGGGCGACGCCCCCTTCGGCTGGACCCGCGCCGAGACCTTCGCCGCCGACGCCTCCGGCCAGCCCGCCTTCACCGGCACCACCTACAACCGGAACATGGAGTCCCTGCACGTCACCACCGGCGGCCGGCTCCGCCACTGGTACTACGAGCAGGCCGTCGGCGTCTGGCGCGACGGCGGCGCCTTCGGGCCGGGGGACGCGGCCATCGGCTCGACCCCGGCGTTCATCCAGAGCGACTACGGTCAGCCGGGCAACTTCGAGGTGGTCGTCCGCACCGCCGACGGCCACCTCAACCACTGGTGGCGGATCAACGGCGCCCCCTGGACCTGGAACGACGGCGGCCGCTTCGGCTCCGGCATCGCCCACTACGGCCCCGCCCTCGTCCAGACCCGCGCCCGCACCCTCGACCTGGTCGCCGCCCGCACCGACGGCCGCATGCAGCTGTGGTGGCGGGACGACCCGAACGGCTTCGCCTGGCGGGCCGGGGAGGTCTTCGGCAGCGGGGCGACCTCCGCGCCCTGCCTGATCGAGGGGCAGTACGGGGCCGTGGACGAGGACACCGCCGGGAACTACGAGCTGTGCGTGGCCGTCGCCGGCGGGCGGATCGAGCACTGGTGGCGGGGGAACGCCGTCGGCGCCCCCTGGACCCGCGGCGCCGTCTTCGGGCACGACGCGCTCAGCGTCACCGGGATGCTCCAGGGCAGCTTCGGGTTCAATCTGGAAGTCGTCGTCCTGCGCACCGACCGCCTGCTCCAGCACTACTGGCGCGACGGCGCGGGCTGGCACGAGGGGGCGGTCATCGGCCCGGCGTGAACCAGGAGGTCCCACGGTGGAGGTGCGCCGGATCGTCCTCGGCGCCGGGGAGTCGTACGAGCTGCGGCTGACCGGGCGCGGGGCGCGCGGGTACGTGTGGACCTGGCAGGTGTCCGGGAACGCCGACGAGTTCGTGCTGGACGTGGAGGTGGTCACCGGCGGGGCCTGAGCGCCCAGTGCTGCACGGCCTCCAGCGGCCCCCGCTCGAAGCGGCGCAGCCAGAGCCGGGACGCGGCGACCAGGGTCAGGCTCACCGCCGCCCACAGGCCCATCACCCACCAGGGGCCGGACCCGGCGAACCGGTCGGCGAGCCCGAGGCCGATCCCGTAGCAGAGCAGGACGCACAGCAGGTTCTGGCCGACGTAGCAGGACAGGGCGGTGCGGCCGACGGAGCCGAGCGCGCGGGCCGCGGGGCCGGCGCAGCGGTCCAGGGCCCAGCCGATCAGCCCGGCGTACCCGAGGGCGATCAGCGGGGCGATGCCGTAGCGGCCGAGGACGAAGAAGTCGTGGCCGCCGAGCGTGGCGGCGGCGCCCAGCGGCAGGCCGAGGCCGAGCCCCCAGGCGGCCATCCGGCCCCGGATCCGGCGCCCGGCTTCGGTCGGGGCGAAGGCGCCGGCGCGGTGGAGGCGGACACCGAGGAGGAAGAGGAAGACGAGCAGCCCGAAGGAGAACACGGGCTCGATGCGCAGCGCGAGGGCGTGGTCGAGCCGGAAGCCGATCTGCTCGGCCCAGCCGCCGTGCGCGTACAGCCGGACGGCCCGCGGGTCGGGGCCCTCGGGCGCGGAGTCCGGGGTGAGGACCTCGCCCAGCGTCACCAGGCCGATCAGGGTCAGGTGCAGCCCGCCCGCGCCCCACATGACCACCCGCCGCACCCGCTCGGAGCGGGCCAGCAGCCAGGCGACGAGCAGGGCGGTGACGGCGTACCCCATCAGCACGTCCCAGGCGAAGACGAGGACGAAGTGGACGGTCCCCTCCAGGAAGAGGAACGCGGCCCGCCGCGGGTAGCGGCCAGGCCACCGCTCGCCCCGGCGGGCGGCGGAGTCGTACTGGATGGCCAGGCCCACCCCGAACAGCACCGTCAGCAGCGAGAGGAACTTCCCGTCGGCGAGGAAGCGGAAGGCGGCTTCGGCGACGGTCGCGGCGGACGGGTCGGCGAGCGGGTCGGGCAGGTGCATGCTCCCCCCGAGCACGCTCCATTCGGAGCCGGGGGAGGCGAAGATCCAGACGTTGGTCATGAGCGTGCCGAGGATGGCGGCGCCGCGCAGGACGTCGAGGAGCGGGAGCCGGGTCGCGGTCACCCCGGGGGTGACGAGGGTGGTGTGGGCCATCTCCTCAGCCTCGCGGCGGGCCGGGCCCGGTACGTCCTGCCGGTGGACGAAGCCGCGCTACATCCTTCGGCGGAGCCGCGGGCCGGCGAGGTCCACATCGCGGACGGAGAGAACGGGTGTATCCCTCATGTATCTATCCTGTGCGCATGCCGTCCGCCGCCACCCAGGCCCCCACCGCCGCCGACCGTGTCTACCGGCACGTCAAGCAGGGCGTCCTCGACCGCCGCTACGAGGGCGGGCTGCTCCTCACCGAGGGCGAGCTCGCCGTGGCCGTCGGGGTCTCCCGGACCCCGGTCCGCGAGGCCCTGCTGCGCCTGGAGACCGAGGGGCTGCTCAAGCTGTACCCGAAGAAGGGCGCCCTGGTGCTGCCGGTCTCCGCGCAGGAGATCGCCGACGTCGTCGAAACCCGGCTGCTGGTGGAGGAGTTCACCGTGCGCAAGGCCGTCCCGGCCCCGCCCGCCCTGCTGGAACGGCTCACCGGGCTGCTGGAGGAGCTCCGGCGGTACGCGGCCCGGGGCGACCTCGCCGCGATGATGGCGGCCGACCGGTGCTTCCACGCCGAGATCGTCCGGCACGCAGGCAACCAGATCCTCTCCCGCCTCTACGACCAGCTCCGCGACCGCCAGCTGCGGATGGGCGTGGCCCTGCTGCACGCGCACCCCGAACGGGTGGAGCGCACCCTCGCCGAGCACACCGAGATCCTGGACGCCCTGCGCGCCGGCGACCGGGAGGCCGCCGCGGCGGCCGTGCGCGGGCACATCGGGCGGGTCGAGGCGCTGGTGCGCGGGGCGGACCGATGAGCACCCCGGCCGGCCCGGCGGCCGTCCAGGACCCGCCCGGCGGGCGGCGGGCGGTGGCCGTCTGGTCCATCGGCGTCGCCGTCTACTTCGTCGCCGTGATCTTCCGTACCAGCCTGGGCGTGGCCGGGCTGGAGGCCGCCGACCGCTTCCACGTGAACGCCTCGGCCCTGTCGGCCTTCTCCCTCCTCCAGCTGCTCGTCTACGCGGGCATGCAGGTCCCGGTCGGGCTGATGGTCGACAAGCTGGGCACCAAGAAGGTGCTGACCCTCGGCGCCGTCCTCTTCACCGCCGGCCAGATCGGCTTCGCGCTCTCGCCGACCTACCCGATGGCACTGGCCGCCCGCGCCCTGCTGGGCTGCGGCGACGCGATGACCTTCATCTCCGTGCTGCGGCTCGGCACCCGCTGGTTCCCCGCCCGGCGCGGCCCGCTGATGGCACAGCTGGCCGGGCTGGTCGGAATGGCGGGCAACCTGGTCTCCACGCTCGTCCTGGCGCCCGTCCTGCACTCCGCCGGCTGGGTGCCGGCCTTCGCGGGCAGCGCGCTGGCGGGGCTGGTCGTCCTGGTCCCGCTCACGCTGTTCCTGCGCGACCACCCCGAGGGCCACGCCCTGCCGCCCGCGCCCGCCGGCGGAGGGGGTTTCGTACGCCGTCAGATACGCGAGTCCTGGCGGGAGCCCGGCACCCGGCTGGGGCTGTGGGTGCACTTCACGACGCAGTTCCCGGCGATGGTGTTCCTGCTGCTGTGGGGCATGCCGTTCCTGGTCGAGGCACAGGGGCTGGACCGGGACACCGCCGCCGGGCTGCTCACCCTGATCGTCGCCGCCAACATGGGCTGGGGGCTGGTCTACGGCCAGGTCATCGGCCGCCGCCCGGCCGCCCGGCTGCCGCTGGCCCTGGGCACGGTCGGCGTCACCGCCCTGCTGTGGGCCTCGGTCCTGCTGTACCCGGGCGAGCACGCCCCGATGTGGCTGCTGGGCACGCTGTGCGTGGTGCTGGGCACCTGCGGCCCGGCCTCGATGATCGGCTTCGACTTCGCCCGCCCGGCCAACCCCGCCGAACGGCAGGGCACCGCGTCCGGGATCACCAACATGGGCGGCTTCCTCGCCTCGATGACCACCCTGCTGTCGGTGGGCGTCCTGCTGGACGTCACCGGGGACGACTACCGGATCGCCTTCGCGTCGGTGTTCGTCGTGGAGCTGCTGGGCCTCAGCCAGATCCTCCGCCTGCGCCCCCAGGCCCTCGGCCGCGAGCGTGAACTCCTGGTGTCCGCCTCCGCCCCCGCTACGGCCGTGGGAGGCCCCCGGGCGTCCGCCCCTTCGGCCCCGTCCGCCCCGCGCTGACCCGCGGCGCGAGGGCCTCGCGCACCGCCCGCTCCCGGTACTCGGTGGGGCTCGCCCCGTACGCCTGCCGGAACGTACGGCTGAACACCGACGGGTTGGCGAACCCCCACCGCCGGGCCACCGCGTGCACCGGCCGGCCGGGCAGCCGGGGGTCGGCCAGGTCGGCCCGGCACCGCTCCAGCCGGCGCCGCCGGATCAGCCCGGCCACCGTCTCGTCCCGCTCCCGCAGCAGCTGCTGGAGGCGGCGCAGCGAGACCCCGTGCGCGGCGGCCACGGCGGACGGCGTCAGCTCCGGGTCGCCCAGGTTGTGGTCGATGAACGCGTCGATCCGCTCCAGCAGCGCCCGGTTGCGGGCTTCGGGCGTCAGCTCGTCCTCGGCGCCGAGGCGCCCGGCCAGGCAGGCGCCGACCAGGTCGAGGGCGACCGCCCCGATCCGCTCCAGCTCCGCCGGCCCGCAGTCCGGGGCGTGCGCGGTCAGCGAGCGCAGGTACTGGGTGAGGATCGCCCCCATCCCGTACCCGCCGGGGATGCGCTGCGCGAGCAGCCGCCCGACCCGCTCGGCGCGCAGCGGCATGGCGGCCTTCGGGAAGGACAGCGTCACCGCCCGGATCAGGCCGTCGGCGCCGGGGACGGCGTCCGACTCCATCGGCAGCGAGGTGTCCCAGAGGACCATGTCACCGCTGAACAGGCCCGTGTCGGAGCGGTTCTGGGCCAGCGACATGGAGCCGTGGGCCACCAGACCCAGCTGGTACTGCTCGGGATCGCCGCGCCGGACGTGCGCGGGCGTGCGCCGGGAGCGCAGCGCGGAGAAGTCGAACGTGGACACCTGGACCCGGCCGAGGTCCAGCACCGCGGCCTCCGCCCAGAAGCTCCCCGGGGCCTCGCTGCGGATCGCCGTCGGTACCAGCTCGTGCGCGACGAGATCGGTGAACCAATCCATCCGCTCGGCCGCCGGCACACCGGCGGCCGACAGTCTGGCCCACACCCCTGGAACCCCCCTCGGTCACTGCGCGTTCTTGCTCCCGCTGTGACTGGGACGTGAAACCGCGCGGACCGGTTCTCGCGCCCGCGCGGCAGGACGGCGGCCGCTACGGGGTGACGGCGAAGTTCGCCAGGATCGCGTCCGCCAGCTCCGGGTCGCCGTCCACCTTCACCCGCTCCGCGACCGTGCGCGGCCGTACGCGGCCCGCCGCGAGACGGACGTACGTCTGCCAGTCGAGCGTCAGCGACACCGCCGGGCCCAGCGAGGGCGTCGAGTCGATCGTGGCCCGCCCGGCCTCGTCCACCCGTATCGTCCGCAGGAACTCCAGCTCGCCGTGGACGTCCAGCACCACCGTCGTGTTCGGCGGCGCACCCGCGCCCTTCGCGACCACCTTCGGCAGCCCGGACAGCAGGATGTCCCGCGCCACGTGCGCGCCCGGAGCGTCCCAGTTGCCCGGCACGGCCAGCGCCGCGCGCAGGTCCTGCTCGTGGATCCACACGTCGAACGCCCGCAGCCGCAGCGACAGCTCCAGCGGGATCTGGTCGCCCTTCGGGCCGCGCACCAGGGTGGTGGCCGGATCCCGCTTGTCGTTCCGCAGCTGGCGCTGGCGGCGGATGACGGTGTACTCCAGCTCGGAGGTCATCTCCAGCGCGGTGTGGTGCCGGCGGACGTCGACCGGAACTTCCATGTAGCGGGTGAACTCGTCCACCACGTGCCGCAGGTCGCGCGGCAGCGTGTGGATCGGCCGCGGGTCGCCGAGCTGCTCCAGCTCCAGGCCGATGATGTGCGAGACGACGTCCCGGACGGACCAGCCCGGGCACGGCGTCGGCAGGTTCCACTGGCCCTCCGTCAGGGGGAGGACCAGCTCGGTTATCGCCTCGATCGAGTGTGTCCACGCGTCGGCATAGGGCTCAAGGCTGGGATGGACGGTCAACGGGACCCCTCGCTGGCTGTTCAGTGGCGCGTTGTGGACTATTCCCAAAACTACGCTGCCGATGAGCACCCCGGCAGCGCTTTCGTGTGACGATCGTAGGCCTTGAGTTGACCGGCTGACATGCCAGGACGGTGGTAGTGTGCGCGCCTCGCTGATCCAAATCGCGGTGACCGACGGAGAGTCGACGGCTTCCCGGCGGTCCCGCGCCGCCGAACTCGTCCGGGAGCAGAGCGACTCCGACCTCGTCGTCCTTCCCGAACTGTGGACCGTGGGCGCCTTCGCCTACGAGCAGTTCGAGACGGAGGCCGAGCCGCTGGACGGCCCGACGTACGAGGCGATGTCCAAGGCCGCCCGCGACGCCGGGGTCTGGCTGCACGCCGGCTCGGTGGTGGAGCGGGCGGGCGACGGCTCGCTCTACAACACGGCGCTCGTGCTCTCCCCGGCGGGCGAGCTCGCCGCGAGCTACCGCAAGATCCACCGCTTCGGTTTCGACCAGGGCGAGGCGGTGCTGATGTCGGCCGGCGACTCCCTGACCACGGTGGCCCTGCCGGAACAGACCCTGGGTCTCGCCACCTGCTACGACCTGCGCTTCCCCGAGCTGTTCCGCGGGCTCGTCGACGCGGGCGCCACGACGATGGTCGTCTCGGCGGGCTGGCCGGCCCGGCGGCGCGAGCACTGGACCCTGCTGAACCGGGCCCGGGCGGTGGAGGACCAGTCGTACGTCCTCGCCTGCGCGACGGCCGGCACGCACGCGGGCGTCGAACAGTCCGGGCACAGCCTGGTGGTGGACCCGTGGGGCGAGGTCCTGGCGGAGGCGGGCCCGGGCGAGACGGTCCTGACGGTGGACCTGGACCCGGCGAAGGTCGCGGAAACCCGCGCCCAGTTCCCGGCCCTGAAGGACCGCACCCTGGGCCTGCGGCACTGATCCTGGAAGGCCGGGCAGGGGACCGCTCCGCGCAGCGGCCCCCACCCGGCCCGGGCCGCCCCTCATTCACCGTCGGCGCCGGAGGCCTCCCGCTCCCGTTCCGCCATGCGGATCACGCACACCGCCACCGCCACCATCAGCGCCGCATCCGCCTCCTCCCGCACCACGTCCACCGCATACGTCTCCCGGACCCGGTACCACTGCCGCGAGACCAGCGCGAGCAGCTCCCCCTCGTACTCGACCTTGAACTCCCGGTCCAGCACCCGCCCGCTGACGTCGAGCTCCGTCCCCTCGGACATGGTCACGCGGAAGTGGTTCCGCAGCAGCGACAACCGCTTGCGCCGGATCACCGCCAGCCGCTTCCCGTCCCGCTCCAGCGTCATCGCGTCCCGCAGCCCCGGGAGCCCGAGCCCGCCGAACAGCCGCTCCCGCAGGGTGATCAGGACCCGCCCGTCCGGATCCTCCAGCTCCAGCGTGTCGCGCAGCCGCAGCGCCTTCCCGTCGACGAGGAAGGCGTGCCGGCCGTCCTCGTCCTCGATCCAGTAGTCGTCCCCGATGGCCAGCAGTTTGTCCCGAACGAGGTATTTCATACCGAGATCGTTTCCCGGATAGGTTGCCGCCATGCCCCTTCTCTACGTGACCGACCTGGCCTACCCGGCGCGCGGCCGCCGCTACGGCGACGAGGACGTGTTCCTCAGCGCCCGGCTGCGCGAGCACTTCCCGCTCGCCCTGTGCCACCCGCTGGACGCGCAGGCCCTGATGCCCGGCTTCGACGCGGTGATCGTCCGCAACAGCGGTCCCGTCCTGCACTACCAGGAGGCCTACGACGCCTTCCGCGCGGCCGCGCTCGCCGCCGGGACCCCCGTCTACAACCCGCTCACCGGCCGCGCCGACATGGCGGGCAAGCAGTACCTCCTCGACCTGACGGCCGCCGGCCACCCCGTCATCCCGACCGTCGACGACCCCGCGGACCTCCACCTCCTGCCCGCGACCGACACCTACGCCGTCAAGCCCAAGCAGGGCGCCGACTCCATAGGCCTGACCTTCACCCCGACGCCCGTCGCCCGCCCCGGCGAGTCCCTGATCCAGCCCCGGATCGACTTCGCGTACGAGGTCTCCTTCTACTTCGTCGACGACGCCTTCCAGTACGCCCTGTACGCCCCGGACCCGGCGCGCCGCTGGGAGCTGGTCCCGTACGAGCCCACCGCCGCGGACCTGGCCTTCGCACGCGGCTTCATCGACTGGAACACCCTCGCCCACGGCATCCAGCGCGTGGACGCCTGCCGGGCCCCGTCGGGGGAGCTCCTCCTGGTCGAGCTGGAGGACCTGAACCCCTACCTCTCCCTGGACCTGCTCCCCACCCCCGTCCAGGACTCCTTCATCGAAGCCCTGGCCGCCTCCCTGCGCGGCTTCCTCGCCAAGTCCTGAGGCCCAGCCCGCCCTCGGCCTCGTACCCGAGCTGCCCGGGCTCGGAGAAGAGGGAGGGCGGGATGGCAAGCTTGAAACATGAACGATGCTGCCCCGGCGCCCACCCCCGCGCCCGCACCCCGCAAGCGTGCCCGAGTCCGTGCCCCCGAGCTGATCGGCAAGGGCGGCTGGATCAACACCGGCGGGAAGGACCTGAAGCTCGCCGACTTCCGAGGTCGCACATAGATCCTCGATTTTTGAAAATCGACAACGGACCACCCAACTTGCGTTCACACTGACGGTGTGCACCAAGCCACAATCTGTGACCTCTATCTGCGCCTGTCCCTCGACCGGGACGGCAAGACCGCGATCGAACGGCAGGAAGCCGACTGCCGTGCCTGGGCCGAACGCAACGGACTGACCGTCCGCAAGGTCCACATAGACAGAGGGCGCTCCGGCTACAAGACCGTTGAGCGCAAGGGCTTCGATGCCGCACTGGCGGCAGTTACGGCGGGTGTCGTCGGCACTCTGATCGTCTGGAAACTGGACCGGCTCTCCCGCAAGGGCATCGGCCAAGTGGGCAAGGTGCTGGACGACATCGAGAAGGCCGGCGGCCGTCTCGTCTCAGTTCTGGACGGTCTCGACACTTCGAATGACTCGGCGCGCATGGTCGTCGCGATGCTGGCTGAGCTCGCCCGGTCCGAGTCCAGGAATCTCGGTACGCGCGTCGGCCACGCCAAGCGCTACCTGCGTAGCAAGGGTCAGTGGATCGGCGGCCAGCCACCGTACGGGCTGCTCATCGACCCGAAGAGCAAGAAGCTCATCCACGACCCGGAACACGCCGTCTACGCCCGCCTGATCGCGGATGAAGCGCTTGCCGGGACATCGCTGGTCAAGATCGCCCGACTCCTCAACGAGTACGAGATCCTCTCGCCCCGGGGTGGGCAGTGGAATGCGGCCAGCATCATGCAGCTCCTGCGCTCCCCTGCGTTCGCCGGCCTGATGCCGGAGACCGAAACCGTTGAGACGGACGACGGTGAGCGGAAGTACACGGGCAGGGTCTTTCCGTATCGCGATCCCGAGACGCTCGACACGGTCGAGATCGGCGAGGGGGTCATCACAGTCGGGGAGCGTGAGCAGATCATCCGCACGCTGGAATCCAGGACGTTCGTACACGCAGGAAAGCGGCGGCCGAAGCCCGACGGGACGGCGCTGCTCACGGGACTCGTCTACTGCGCGGTTCCTGACTGCGGTCGCCGGATGCACCGTGTGGGCGTCAGCTACCAGTGCATGGCACGCCGTGCGGGTAACCAGTGCATCGGAGCGTCGGCGCTGGCTGATGCGGTTGACCAGTATGTGACGGAACAGTTCCTCACGAAGCTTCCGGCGCTCGAACCGGACGATCCGCTGCTTGTCGCGATCGCAGATCGCTGGGTGCACCGCGTGGACCCGGAGACCTTCGCGAAACGTGATGCTCTCACTGCGGAGATTCAGGACGAGGAAGCCCGCCTGGCTGATCTGGAGGATGCACGCTACGTGCGTGGTGAGTTCAGTGGCGCGGCTGCCGTGGAGCGCTACAACCGGCTTTCGGAGCGTCTGAGGGGACGAATCGACGGCCTCCGCGGTGATCTTCAGAGGCTTCCCGTGCCGTCCGTGGACGTGTCTCCGATGCTCGACGGCGTCACCCTGCGAGAGGCGTGGGCGGATGCGACCAACGAGGACAGGCGCGAACGCCTGTCGCTCGCCATAGACCGCGTTGAGGTGAGCAAGGGAGTGCGCGGAGAGCGGATCATCCCCGAGCAACGCATCCAGATCCATTGGGCGAAGCTGGGCACCGACACCGCCACCTGACCACCACGGCAAGCCCCCGCTGTCGGCAGCGGACAGGCGTGACGGAGCGACGAAATGACGCTCTTGCCCGGTTACCTCTTACGGAAGTGTTGTTGTCTCCATGAGTGGATCAGAAGTAATCGTCATTCCGTCACTTCGTCACTCGGGATGTCCAAAGTTCAGGTGCAGCCCTCGCAGCGACCCCGGCCCCAGCTCGGAAAGCGCATCCTGGGTGTGGCTGCGTCTTGGGAAGGGCAACCCTTGCGGCTGCTGGGCAAGACCCTCAGCGAGCCCCCGAGAACGACCCCGTCAAGGGGTCGATAGCCCTCAAGAAGGACCACCGAAGCATCCGACATGTGCATCGAGCACACGGGCCGAACCGGTCACATGACCTTCTTGCGGGAGTTCTCGGAAGTTGCCGTGGTGGAGCGCTGCCCTGAGCAGGCGGTTCGCACCGGTGTGATCCTGCGTTCACGGGCGGATGGCAAGCTTGAAACATGAACGATGCTGCCCCGGCGCCCACCCCCGCGCCCGCACCCCGCAAGCGTGCCCGAGTCCGTGCCCCCGAGCTGATCGGCAAGGGCGGCTGGCTGAACACCGGAGGCAAGGAACTTACTCTCGCGGACCTCCGAGGTAAGTGCGTTGTTGTCGATTTTTGGACCTTCTGCTGCATCAACTGCCTGCACGTCCTCGACGAGCTGCGCGAGCTGGAGGAGAAGCACCGCGACACCGTGGTGATCATCGGAGTGCACTCGCCGAAGTTCGTCCACGAGGCCGAGCACGCCGCCGTCGTCGACGCCGTCGAGCGGTACGAGGTGCACCACCCCGTGCTCGACGACCCCGAGCTGGCCACCTGGAAGCAGTACGCCGTGCGGGCCTGGCCCACGCTCGTGGTGATCGACCCCGAGGGGTACGTCGTCGCCCAGCACGCCGGCGAGGGGCACGCGCACGCCATCGCCCGGCTCGTCGAGGAGCTGGAGGCCGAGCACGCGGCCAAGGGGACGCTGCGGCGCGGTGACGGGCCCTACGTGGCGCCCGAGCCCGTCGCCACCGACCTGCGGTTCCCCGGCAAGGCGCTCGTGCTGCCCTCCGGGAACCTGCTCGTCTCCGACTCGACCCGGCACCAGCTGGTGGAGCTCGCCGCCGACGGGGAGACCGTCGTACGGCGCGTCGGCAGCGGGGAGCGCGGGTTCGGGCCGGAGGCCTTCAGCGAGCCGCAGGGGCTGGCGCTGCTGCCCGACGGGCGGGTCGTCGTCGCCGACACCGTCAACCACGCCCTGCGCGTCTTCGACCCGGAGAGCGGCGCCGTCGAGACCGTCGCCGGGACCGGGCGGCAGTGGTGGCAGGGGTCCCCGACCTCGGGGCCGGCCCTGGAGGTGGACCTGTCCTCGCCGTGGGACGTGGCCTGGTGGCAGGGCCGGGTGTGGATCGCCATGGCCGGCGTGCACCAGCTGTGGACGTGGGACCCGGAGGCGGGCACCGTCCAGGTGGCCGCCGGCACCACCAACGAGGGGCTGGTCGACGGCCCCGCCGCCGAGGCCTGGTTCGCGCAGCCCTCCGGGCTCGCGGCCGCCGGCGACCGGCTGTGGATCGCCGACTCCGAGACCAGCGCCCTGCGGTACGTGGAGGAGGAGGGGGACGGGTACGCCGTCCGCTCCGCCGTCGGCACCGGCCTGTTCGACTTCGGCCACCGGGACGGGGACGCCGCCCAGGCACTGCTCCAGCACCCCCTCGGGGTGACCGCCCTGCCGGACGGTTCCGTCGCGGTCTGCGACACGTACAACCACGCCCTGCGCCGCTACGACCCCGCCACCGGCCGGGTCACCACCCTCGCCACCGACCTGCGCGAGCCCAGCGACGCCGTCCTCGTCGGCGAGGACATCGTGGTCGTGGAGTCGGCCCGGCACCGGCTGACCCGGCTGCGGCTGCCGGAGGAGGCCGTACGGGTCGACGCGGTCGCCCACCGCACCCAGCGGGCCGCCACCGAGGTCGCCCCGGGCACGCTCCGCCTGGACGTGGTCTTCCAGGCCCCGGCGGGCCAGAAGCTGGACACCCGCTACGGCCCCTCCACCCGCCTGCTGGTCTCCTCGACCCCGCCCGAGCTGCTGGCGGAAGGAGAGGGCGCCGGGACGGACCTGTTCCGCGACCTGACGCTGAACCCGGCCGTCACCGAGGGCGTCCTGCACGTCTCGGCCATGGCCGCGTCCTGCGACGACGACCCGGCGAACGAATACCCGGCCTGCCACGTCCACCAGCAGGACTGGGGCGTCCCGATCGCCGTCGCCGAGCACGGCACGGCCCGCCTGCCGCTGGTACTGGCGGGCATGGACGCCGTGGAGGAACAGGACGGCCACGGCGCCTAGCGCAGACCTCCCGGAGCAGCCGTCGGCGGGGCGCTACACGACCTCGCCGGCCGGCTCCTCCTCGACCTCCGGGTCCTCCTCCAGCGCGATCCTCCGGCGGAGGTTCTCGATGTCCGTCTGCAGGCCGATCAGCTGCACGTGCAGCTCGTCGAGGACGGTCAGGGAGACGATCGGAGTGTGCCCGCCGACCTCCGGTTCCAGTTGGTGCAGCCGGTCCATGGCATCCCGCGCAGCGGTGACGCTCTGGCGCAGCACGGAACGGTGATCGGCGGCCCGCCGGCTCGCCGGCCGGGTGTCCGCGGTGGCGGTGGGCCAGAGACCGTCCGCGGTGCCCGCCGGGTCCTGCGCACCGGTGGCCTGCTCGGCACGGGGCTCCGGCAGGGGTAGGGGGAGAGCGCGGCCCGCCGGGGAGGGGGTGTTCTTCCGGGCCCGCTCGGGATCCGCCGCCCAGACGACGTCGTACTGGTACAGGAGCTCGGGCACTCCGTCGGCGTCCCGGGCGATCCTGTCCGCGTCGGCCGGATCCACCTTGAAGTGGATGTAGGGGCTGCCGCCCTCGCCTTCGGGCTTCTCCTTGCGGGTCAGGGCGCGCATGGTGACCGCGTTCTCCGGAAGTGCGTCGCTCCGGAACCGGTTCGCGGCACAGGCGAGCGTCCACAGGCCCAGCTCGTTGTCCTGCTGGGAGAGCGCTTCGATGATCTGGTTGACGTCGGCCCGGAAGGGCACACCGCCCTTCTCCTTGGGCGCGTTCAGCGCGGAACCGACGTTGCGGGTCAGCAGCTTGTCGGCGATGAGTGCGACACCGCCGGCCACGGCCAGGGTGCAGCGGGCGTTGGTGTCGCCGGCCAGCGCGGGCGCCACCAGCGTGGTGAAGTCGTCGGTGGGGACGGGGTCCCATTCGCCGATGACGTCGGTGGTGAGGACACCGCCGTTGGTCCAGGCGTTACGGGCCTGCTTGGTGACGAGCTTCTTGTAACTGCGCCAGGGCAGATCGATGATCGGGCCGAGGAGGTCGGCGAAGCCCTTGAGCGCCATGCGCTTGCCGCCCTTGATGGCCTTCGCCTGGTCCTTCAGGCGTTCGCGGAGCTCGGGCCGGGTGAGGGCGTGGACCACGTAGACGCTTCGCCACAGCGGGGTGCCGGGCGGTGGGGTCGAGCCGGGGAAGAGGACGGGGAGGTCGGCCGAGGGCGTCCGGCCGATGGCGAGACCGTAGATGGCCTGGAGGTCGTCCTGGGGGATCAGCGAGTCGCCGAGCTGGATGACCCGCTTGAGGGCCCGGGTGATGACCTCGACGTTCTGGGCCGCGTCGTCCCACTGCTTGAACTCGACGTGGACGCTGGCCAGCACGCTCCTGATGGCGTCGTCGAAGATGTCCTCGGGGGCGAGCAGATGCCCGGGGTGGCCCTCGATGCCGACGGCGATCTGGGCGGGCGCGACGAACGTCTGGCCGATCTGGGCGGCGCGGACACCGGGCTCGGGGACCTCGATGGCCCGCGCGTACTCCTCCCGCAGGGACTGCCGCCACTTCTCGCGGACGGACGCCAGGTGCCGGCCGATCGGTACACCGGACGGGACGGGGGCCTCGGCCTTGCCGAACAGCGCGTTCACGGCCAGGTTGGCGACCTCGTCGCTCTCGGCGCCAGGACCGGCGAGGACGGCCCAGGCGCTGGCGAGGCGGGTGATCCCGTCACGTACCGCCAGGGTGTGGAAGGGGTCCGTGCCGTCCTCGAAGGAGATCTCCACCGGGTGGACGATCAGATTGCGGGTGATCGTCCGGGCGAGGACCGAGCCCACGTAGTTGTTCAGGGACAGGGTGCCGTTGATCGTCTGCCATACGTGATCGCGCAGGTGGGCGACGTCCTTGAAGTGGTACCGGACCGTCGCGCAGGGGCGGCCGTCCTCCGTGACCCCCTGTACCTGGGGGTCCGGGATCTCGGTGGCTTCCATTCCGGTACGCGGCTGGATACCGGGCAGCAGCTCGCTCAGGTAGACCCGGGTGACGAGGGAGCGCAGAGTCGCGCCCTCGACGTTCTCGACCATCAGGACCCCGCCGGGATCCTGACGCGTGGGGTGCAGCTGTACGGCGACACCTTCGGCGTCGATCGCGCCGCGCCCCACGGCGTGCCAGGCGTCTGCCGTCAGCAGGGTCGAGGGGTTCGCGCGGCCCGCCTCGACGACCTTCTGTACGACGTCGTCCGCGGCCGGTGTCGGCAGGCTCCGCCCGGTGTTGGACACCAGGATCTGCTCCGACCCCCAGGTGACTGTGAGTGACCGAGGTGCGTGCTGGGACATCAGTGGTACCTCCGTGACGACGGGGACGTGGATGAATGCATGGGCACGCCGTGAGGAAATGACGGAACGTCAGAAGCGGGTGCGGGTGGCCCCGGGGAACAGCTCGGCGAGGGTGGCGCCAAGGCCCAGGCGCTCACCCCGGGAGTGGCATGGCGCGCCGCTGCAGCCTCATGCGCCTCGTGAGGCTGCAGTGGGAGGAGCGTACCTCGAACTGGCCCTTATTCTCATGTGAGTTAGTGAGTTACGAGACCAACTGTGCCTTGGCCTGCGGGTAGTTCTCGAAAATCCTTGGCAGAGGGTTGGCTCCGACCTCGTCGAGAGCGGCGAGGGAGCCTGCAACGGCGACGACATGGCCGAGCGGGCTCTCCTTCTTGATGACGAAGATGAACTCGTTCTCCGACCTGGGGAGCCGCTTAGGGAGCGTGACAAGTCCGAGTTTATCCAGCTCTTTGGTGATATCCGTGCAGAGTTCGGCACTGAGACGGGTGCGATCCGGGGCGGCGTGCTTCTTGACGAAGGCCATGGACAGCCGCTTGATGCCGTCGTCCGCTTCGACGGCGTGCTTGATGATGGTCAGGTCCATAACTAAGTACATTACTCAGTTAGTTGCTGAGTTGTGAAGGCCCTGCCCGCACCGTGCGGACAGGGCCTTCGGGTCAACTCGCCGCGCTATGCCGGGAGTCAGCCCTCCAGGAAGGACAGGAGGGCGTTGGCCAGGAGGAACGGGTCGTCGGAGCCGCAGAGTTCGCGGGCCGAGTGCATCGACAGGATGGCCACGCCGATGTCCACCGTCTGGATGCCGTGGCGGGCGGCGGTGATCGGGCCGATCGTCGTGCCGCACGGCATGGAGTTGTTGGAGACGAACGTCTGCCACGGCACCCCGGCCCGCTCGCAGGCCGCGGCGAAGACCGCGCGGCCGCTGCCGTCCGTCGCGTAGCGCTGGTTGACGTTGACCTTCAGGATGGGGCCGCCGTTGGCGCGCGGGTGGTGCGAAGGGTCGTGGCGCTCCGCGTAGTTGGGGTGGACCGCGTGCCCGGTGTCCGAGGAGAGGCAGATGGTGCCGGCGAAGGCGCGGGCCTTGTCCTCGTACGCGCCGCCGCGCGAGAAGACTGAACGTTCCAGCACGTTGCCCAGGAGGGGGCCGTCCGCGCCGGTGTCCGACTGGGAGCCGTTCTCCTCGTGGTCGAAGGCCGCCAGGACCGGGATGTGGTCCAGCTTGTCGGAGGAGGCGGAGACCGCGGCGAGCGCCGCGACGCCCGCGTGCACCGAGAGCAGGTTGTCCATGCGCGGGCCGGCCAGGAGTTCGCGGTCGCGGCCCAGGTAGGCCGGGGGCTCGATCGAGTGGACCATCAGGTCCCAGCCGGCCACCGAGCCCTGGGGCAGGCCCTCTTCCTCCTCCAGGAAGGCGATCAGGTCGCCCTCGCGGGCCTCGCCCAGGCCCCAGATCGGCTGCATGTGCCGCTGCTTGTCCAGCTTGAGGCCGTCGGTGTTGACCGAGCGGTCCAGGTGCACGGCGAGCTGGGGCACGCGCAGCAGCGGGCGGTCGATGTTGACCAGCCGGTCGGTGCCGTCCCGCAGCGACAGGCGGCCCGCCAGGCCCAGGTCGCGGTCGAGCCAGGTGTTGAGGAGGGTGCCGCCGTAGATCTCGACGGCGACCTGCCGCCAGCCCTGCGAGCCCGTGTCCGGAACCGGCTTCACCCGGAGGTTGGGGGAGTCGGTGTGCGCCCCGATGATCCGGAAGGGGGTGTGCGCGGCCGCGCCCTCGGGCACGTACCAGGCGATGAGCGCGCCGCCGCGCAGGACGAACCGGCCTCCCGTGCCCGAGTCCCAGGCGTCCGATTCCGACAACTGCCTGAAGCCTGCCTTTTCCAGCCGCTCGGCCGCGTTGGCCACGGCGTGGTACGGCGACGGACTGGCCGTCAGGAAGGTCATCAGATCGTCGGTGTGGCCGCGGTCGAAGCGGACGGGGGTGCTCATCCCAATCTCCTTGCGTGGATATCGCCGGCTTCCGCCGGGGGAGGAAACGCATCCATGGCTCGGAGCCGCGCGGCGGCGGTATGCCGTCGCGTGATGCTGTGACCTGTGCTTGTGTTCGTATCTCGACCGCCCCTGGCGTCCGGGGCGTGGGGACTTCTTCCGCGAAGCGGGCGTTCAAGTACCGGGACAGTGCCACCCTCTCCTCCGGGGAGAAGGTCGAGAATCCGAAGCACGAGCGGTTCCCCAGCACGCACCTGTGCTCGATCTGCGGAGCACTGGCCGGCACGATGCCTCTGAACGTCCGCGAGTGGACGTGCCGTACCTGCGGGACGACCCACGACCGGGACGAGAACGCGGCGATCGATCTTCTGGCCGCCGGGCCGGCGGTCGCTGTCTGCGGAGCGGGTGTCAGACCTCATCGGGAGTCCTCCTCTCGGCCGGGGCGGTCCGTGGTGAAGCAGGAAAGGCCACCCGCGAGGGTGGGAACCCTCTCCCGTCAGGGAGAGGAGGAAGCCAGGCGGTTCACCTTAACGGGACTGTTCATGGTCCCCGACTCGCCGGTAGCGCGCCGCTCCGCCGATAGCCGAGGGGGTCGCCGGAGCGCGGCGTGCGTGGCCCGCGGACTCGTCGGTATCAGCCCGGCGGACGCTCGAATCGGCGCTGCAGCTGCCGCCGCTCGCCCCGCCGGATGCGCGGGAGCATCTCGGGGGTCTGCGGAGGGCGCTGAGCACGTCTTTTGCGTCCGGCGCAGAAGATACAGGCCTCACCGGGCGGGGCATCGGGGTCGATCGGCGCGCCGGGGTGCTCGGCGCATCCCGAGGCGTTGCGCGGCCGAGACAGCTCGCGGGCCACGATGAACGCCCGGTGGAGGTCGTCCGCGAGGCGTACGAAGTCCTGGTCGGGGGAGCCGAGGGTGAGGTGGAAGCGCTGCTCGTCGATGCCGCGCAGGTACCGCCGCAGCACGTCGAGGGTGTACGGGGGCTCCGGCACCGGGTAGCCCAGGCGCCGCTGCTCCACGGGGGCCGCGGGGGCGGCGGGGCGGCCGCCCCGCAGGCGCCGGCCGAGGCGGCGGCGGTCGTTGCAGATCAGGCAGCGGCCCCAGCCCTCGGGGGCCTCGGGGTCGAGGGCGCCGTTGGGGTGCTCGGGGCAGCCGGTGTAGCTCTTGGCGGGGGCGAGGCCCGCGGCCGTCTGGAACGCCACGTACAGGGCGTCGGCCACGGGGTCGTACTCGGCGGGGTGGGCGCCGTCGTAGAGGTCCTTGATCCGGTCGCCGAGCGCGCCCACGGCGGCCTGGAGCTCCTTGAGGGCGTACGGGCGCCCCGTGGGGACCGTGTACCCCCTGCCGCCGTGCTGCTGCTCCTGTCGACTCATGTCTACGAGAGTCCCACGAACCGCTGACAACCGGGGAACCCGGCCGTCGGGCGCGTGCACACACCAGCGGCCGGACCCTCGACAGGAGAGGTCCGGCCACTGGTGCGTACGTACACCGCGTACAGCTGGGGGCTGCCCTAGAAGGCGGCCTCGTCGAGCTCCATGAGGGAGTTGTCGACGGCCTCGGCCAGCGCGCGCTGGACCGAGACGCCCGGCAGGACCTGGGCGGCGAAGAACTTCGCGGCGGCGATCTTGCCGGTGTAGAAGGGCACGTCCTTGGCGGAGGCGGTCGCCAGCTTCTCGGCGGCCACGGCCGCGCCCTTGAGCAGCAGGTAGCCGACGACCACGTCACCGGAGGCCATCAGCAGGCGGGTGGTGTTCTGGCCGACCTTGTAGATGTTCTTGACGTCCTCGCCGGTGGCGGTGAGGTCGACGATCATCTGGCCGACGATGGCCTCCAGGTCCACGGCGGCCTTGGCCAGCGCGTCGCGGGCCGGGGCCAGCTCCTCGCCGCCCACGCCCTCGGCGAGGAACTTCTTGATCGTCTCGGAGAGGATGTTCAGCGAGGCACCCTGGTCACGGACGATCTTGCGGAAGAAGAAGTCCTGGCCCTGGATGGCCGTGGTGCCCTCGTAGAGGGTGTCGATCTTGGCGTCGCGGATGTACTGCTCGATCGGGTACTCCTGCAGGTAGCCGGAGCCACCGAAGGTCTGCAGGGACTCGGCGAGCAGCGCGTACGACTTCTCCGAGCCGTAGCCCTTCACGATCGGCAGGAGCAGGTCGTTGAGGCCGATCTCGGCGGAGGCGTCCTCGCCCGCGGCCTCCTTGAGCTGGATCGCGTCCTGGACGGAGGCGGTGTACAGCACGAGGGCGCGCATGCCCTCGGCGTACGCCTTCTGCGTCATGAGCGAGCGGCGCACGTCGGGGTGGTGCGTGATGGTGACCTTGGGCGCGGTCTTGTCCATGAAGTTCGCCAGGTCCGGGCCCTGCACGCGCTCCTTGGCGTACTCCAGCGCGTTGAGGTAGCCGGTGGAGAGGGTGGCGATGGCCTTCGTGCCGACCATCATGCGGGCGAACTCGATGATCATGAACATCTGGCGGATGCCGTCGTGCTTGTCGCCGATCAGCCAGCCCTTGGCGGGGTGCTGGTCGCCGAAGGTCATCTCGCAGGTGTTGGAGGCCTTCAGGCCCATCTTGTGCTCGACGTTGGTCGCGTAGACGCCGTTGCGCTCGCCCAGCTCGCCGGTCTCCCAGTCGAAGTGGAACTTCGGGACGAGGAAGAGGGACAGGCCCTTGGTGCCCGGGCCGTGGCCCTCGGGGCGGGCGAGGACGTAGTGGAGGATGTTCTCCTCCATGTCGTGCTCACCGGAGGTGATGAAGCGCTTCACGCCCTCGATGTGCCAGGAGCCGTCCTCCTGCTGGATGGCCTTGGTGCGGCCGGCGCCGACGTCCGAACCGGCGTCCGGCTCGGTCAGGACCATGGTGGAGCCCCAGCGCTTCTCGACCGCGATCTGGGCGATCTTCTTCTGCGCCTCGTTGCCCTCGGCGTGCAGGATGCCGGCGAACGCCGGGCCGGAGGAGTACATCCAGATGGCCGGGTTCGAGCCGAGCAGCAGCTCCGCGTAGGCCCAGATGAGGGAGCGCGGCGAGGTGGTGCCGCCGATCTCCTCGGGCAGGCCCAGGCGCCAGTACTCCGAGTCCATGAAGGCCTCGTAGGACTTCTTGAAGGAGGCCGGGACCGGAGCGGTGTTGGTGGCCGGGTCGAAGACCGGCGGGTTGCGGTCGGCGTCCGCGAAGGACTCCGCCAGCTCGTTCTCGGCGAGGCGGGTCAGCTCGGACAGGATGCTCTTGGCGGTCTCGGTGTCCATCTCGCCGAACGGGCCGGTGCCGTACAGCTTTTCGCGGCCGAGCACCTCGAAGAGGTTGAACTCGATGTCGCGGAGATTCGACTTGTAGTGCCCCATGGCGACGGCTCCGTTAAGGCTCGGGGAGACAGATTCCTCGTACATACCAATCGGTAACCTCATGATGCTACCCATCAGTAATAAGAATCAACCCTTCGTTGACGACTGTGACCAGCGTCAAGCCGGTTCCGCTGGAGGGTGCCTGGGGCCGGGGGCCGCTCGGTAGGCTTCGGTGCATGTACGGCTACGACCAGAACGTGAGCGCGGGGCAGCAGCAGTACGCCGCCCCGCAGCAGATGGCCGGCGGGTACGGCGAGCAGCCGCTCTACCCCGAGCCCTCGCCGCCGTCGCTCGCCGACGCGGTCCGGGCCTTCACCACCGGCTCGCTGTCGGCCGAGGACTTCCAGCAGATCTTCGCGACCTCGAAGGTCTACTGCCCGCGCGGCGAGACCCCCGGGTTCCTGGCGCTGCACAACACGCAGCAGCCGGTCATCCCGATGTTCACCACGCTCAAGGAGCTCCGCCGGTACGCCGGCAAGGAGTCCAAGTACTTCGTGATCACCGGCGCCGAGGTGATCGACCTGCTGCCGACCGGGTACGGCTTCGTCCTCGACATGGAGGGCGACCACCGGATGGTGTTCGACGCGAAGGCGGTCGAGCAGATGGTCGACTTCGCGATGCGCCGAATGTATGGCTAGGGCGCGCTGACGTCACGCTTCCGCACCCCCCGGGAATGGTCCCGGGGGGTGCGCTGTTCTGTGCGGGTGGCAGGAAGTTCGAGATTCAACTAAACTTGAGCCAGAAGGAGGTCCTGACCATGCCCGCAGTGACCGTAGAGAACCCGCTCGCGCTGCCGCGCGTCATCGCTCCCGCCGAAGGTGCCCAGACGCGCCCCGTGCTCGGCGTGGTGGACGCGCCCTCCGGCTTCGAGGGCGAGGGATTCCCGGTGCGCCGCGCCTTCGCGGGAATCAAGTACGACTACCTCGACCCGTTCATCATGATGGACCAGATGGGCGAGGTGGACTACGCGGCCGGCGAGCCCAAGGGCACGCCCTGGCACCCGCACCGCGGCTTCGAGACCGTCACGTACATCATCGACGGCACCTTCATCCACCGTGACTCGCACGGCGGCGGCGGAGTCATCACCAACGGCGACACCCAGTGGATGACGGCCGGCTCGGGCCTGCTGCACATCGAGACCCCGCCCGAGGAACTCGTCATGTCCGGCGGCCTCTTCCACGGCCTCCAGCTGTGGGTGAACCTGCCCGCCAAGGACAAGATGATCACCCCGAGGTACCAGGACATCCGCGGCGGCACCGTGAAGCTGCTCGCCTCGCAGGACGGCGGCGCCCTGATCCGCCTGATCGCGGGCGACATCGCGGGCCACGCCGGCCCCGGCGCCACGCACACCCCGATCACGATGATCCACCTGACGGTCAGCCCCGGCGCCGAGGTCACCCTGCCCTGGCGGGCCGACTTCAACGCCCTCGCCTACGGCCTCGCCGGCTCCGGCGCGGCGGGCGCCGAGCGCCGCCCGTTCCGGATGGGCCAGACCGTGGTGTTCGGCTCCGGCGAGGGCCTGACGGTCCGCGCGGACGCCGCGCAGGACTCGCGCAGCGAGAACTTCGAGGTGGTCGTCCTCGGCGGGCTGCCCATCCGCGAGCCGATGGCGCACTACGGTCCGTTCGTCATGAACAGCCACGCCGAGCTCCAGCAGGCCTTCGACGACTTCCAGGCGGGCCGCCTGGGCGTCATCCCCAGCACCGACGTGACCGGCCTCGGCCACCGCGGCGCCGGTGAGGCCGATCCGGAGGAGACGGCCTGACCCCCTAGGCGGAATCTCCCGGGTCCGATTCAGGGCCCGGGGCCGCGTAGCGGGAGCGGAGTTCCGACAGGACCCCGAACGCGGCCGCCGTCAGCGGTACGGCGAGCAGCATGCCGAGGATCCCGGCGACGCTCGCCCCGGCGGTGAGCGCCAGCAGCACCGCCGCCGGGTGCATCTGCACGGTCCGGCTCTGGATCAGGGGCTGGAGCACGTGCCCCTCCAGCACCTGTACGGCCACGACCACGCCCAGCGCCCACAGCCCGATGACCCACCCCCGGTCGGCGAGGGCCACCAGCACGGCGACGGCGCCCGAGACGAAGGCGCCCAGGTACGGGATGTACGCGCCGACGAACACCAGCGAGCCCAGCCCCACGGCCCCCGGCACCCGCAGCACCAGCAGGCCGACGGTGATGCAGACGGCGTCGATCGCGGCGATGAAGGTGGTGCCGCGCATGAACCCCTCGACGGCCCGGTAGGCGCGGCGGGCCATGGCCTCGACGGTGTCCCCGGTGGAGCCCGGGGCCAGCGAGCGCAGGGCGCCGGCGGCCCGGTCGGAGTCCCGCAGGAAGAAGAAGATCAGCAGCAGTGCGAGGACCGCCATGCCGATCATCTCCGCGACCACGCTGAGCCCGCTGATGACGCCGGAGGCGGCCGTCCCGCCGAACTTGGCGAGCAGCCCCTTGGCATGGGCGGCCAGGTCCTGGAGGGAGGTCCCGGCGGCCCCGAAGTGCTCGGCGAGGCCCTGACCGGCCCGCTTGAGGGCGCCGGCGATCTGGTCGCCGGTCTCGATGAGCGCGGCCACGATCACGTACGCGGCCCCGCCGACCACCGCCACCACGGCCAGGCAGGTCAGGGCGGCGGCCAGTGAGCGGTGCAGCCCCATCCGGATCAGCCGCCGGTGCAGCGGGCCCAGCAGGGCGGTGCCGAGCAGGGCCAGCAGCACCGGCGTGACGGCCGTCCTGAACACCATGCAGAGCCAGACGCCGACGGCGACCACGCCGGTCACCAGCAGGACGACGGCGCACCAGGCGGCCAGCCTCCGCGCCGGTTCGGGGAGCAGGGGCCTGGCCGGGGCCGGGGTCCGCCTGGGCATGGCGTCCGCCTTTCGGTCGTCCGGGGCGGCCTTCCGGTTCGGTTCGGCCGGCCGGTTCGTCTTCCGGGTGCCGGGCGGTCAGCCGACGGGCCGGGGGGATTCCCGGTCCTCGTCGCCGTCCGGCTTGGACTGTTCGTACAGCTCGAACCAGATCGACTTGCCCTCGCCGCGCGGATCCACCCCCCAGCTGTCGGCGAGCATCTCCATCAGCAGGACGCCGCGCCCGCTGGAGGCCATCTCCCCGGGGTGGCGCTTGTGCGGCAGCTCGTCGCTGGCGTCGGCCACCTCCACGCGCAGCCGCCGCGCGCCCAGTTCGCCCGCCGCCTCCGCGACCAGCAGCGCGTCGCCGTCGGTGTGCACCAGTACGTTCGTCACCATCTCGGAGACCATCAGCACCGCCGAGTCCACCTGCTCCGCGTCCGCCCAGTCGTGCAGCAGCTCCCGGATCTGCCGGCGGGCGCCCGCGATCCGGGCCGGCTCGGCCTGGGCCACGGTCAGCATCGTGCGCCGGGCGGGCCGTACGGGGTGCCCCGCGGCGGTCCCGCAGCCGCAGCCCGGGCTCTCGCGGCACAGCAGCACCACGGCTATGTCGTCCTCGCGGCGGTCGGCCAGCGGGCCGGTGGTGTGGTGCGAGGAGGGCCCGTGCACGGCCTGGACCAGCAGGTCGGCGAGGCGTTCGAGGTGGTTGTCCTCCGGCGCGCCGTCGGCGGTGCCGGGCCCGTGGGGCACGTCGGACTCCAGGACCGCCCGCAGCCGCGCCCAGCCCGTGTCCAGGTCGTGCCCGCCGGTCTCGATGAGCCCGTCGGTGCACAGCATCATCGTCTCGCCGGGCTCCAGGGCGAAGCGGGTCGTCGGGTAGTCGGTGTCCGGGACGATGCCCAGCGGCAGCCCGCCGGCCGTGGGCCGCATCAGGACCGTGCCGTCGGCCATCCGGACCACCGGGTCGGGGTGCCCGGCCCGGGCGATCTCCAGGGTGCCGGTCTCCGGGTCGCACTCCACGTACAGGCAGGTGGCGAAGCGGGGCCCGGCCGCCTCGGCGTCCTCGGCGTCCTCCTCGCGCACGGAGCACAGCCCGGCCAGGAAGCGGGAGGCCCGCGAGAGCACCGCGTCCGGCCGGTGTCCCTCGGACGCGTAGGCCCGTACGGCGATCCGCAGCTGGCCCATCAGCCCGGCGGCCCGTACGTCGTGCCCCTGGACGTCGCCGATGACCAGGGCGAAGCGGCCCGAGGGCAGCGGGATCATGTCGTACCAGTCGCCGCCGACCTGGAGCCCGCCGCCGGTGGGCACGTAGCGGGCCGCGATGGTCATGCCGGGGATCTCCGGGCCCAGCTGGGGCATCATCGACCGCTGGAGGCCGGTGGTGAGTTCCCGCTCCGATTCGGCCACCCCGGCCCGCTGGAGGGCCTGGGCGAGCATCCGGGCGACCGTCGTCAGCACCGACCGCTCGTCCGGCGAGAAGGTCACCGGGTGCTTGAACGCGGCCATCCAGGCCCCCATGGTCCGCCCGGCCACGATCAGCGGCAGGAAGGCCCAGGAGGCCCGGCCGAAGCGGCGGGCGAGCGGCCAGGTGACCGGGAAGCGCCGTTTGTACTCCTCCGGCGTGGGGAGGTAGATCGCCCGGCCGGTCCGTACGACCTCGGCGGCCGGGTAGTCGGTGTCGAGGGCCATGTCGGAGAAGGGGCCCTCGTCGCCCGGGGCGTGCCCGTGGTGCCCGATGACCGACAGCTGGTCGCCCTCCACCCCGAAGACGGCCAGCCCGTCGGGGCTGAAGCCCGGCATGGACAGCGACGCCGCCACCCGCAGCACCTCCGCGGTGGAGCGCGCCTCGGCCAGCGCCCGGCCGGCGTCCAGCAGGAAGGCCTCGCGGGAGCGCCGCCAGTCGCCGGTGATCGGGGTGTGCGCGGCCGTGGTGCCGGGCTGGGGTTCGGCGATCTCCTGGATGGTGCCGATCAGCTCGTAGTCGACGTGGCCGTCCGCGGTCCGGTTCTCCAGGGGTTTGGAGCGGCTGCGGACGGTGCGCAGCACGCGCCCGTCGACGTCCATGATCCGCAGCCGGGCCTCGGCGAGGGTGCCCTCGGCCACCGCCAGGTTCACGATGCCGTTGATCTCGTTCCAGTCCACCGGGTGGAAGCGCGAGCGGACGGCCGCCTCGGGCAGGACGACCGGTTCCGCGGGCAGCCCGAGCAGCCGGGCGGCCTCGCCATCGAGGGTGACCTTCCCGGAGGCGTTGTCCCATCGCCACAGGCCGGTCGCGATGGCGGCCAGGACGTCCTCGGTGCGCACCTGGTCATCTTTACAGGTCATCCGCCCGGGATGCCTGTTCAGTACCCGCTCCCGGCCCGCTCCGGGCACGCCCGGTGCGTGCGGCTCCCGGACGGTAACCTTGGGACGGTTGAGTCCACCTTGATATCGCGTAGAACTGGATGACTGATGCATCGGTACAGGTCCCACACGTGCGGCGAGCTTCGTGCCTCCGACGTCGCATCCGACGTCCGGCTGAGCGGCTGGGTGCACAATCGTCGAGACCTGGGCGGCATCCTCTTCATCGATCTGCGTGACCACTACGGCATCACGCAGCTCGTGGCCCGCCCCGGCACCGCGGCGAACGAGGCCCTCAGCAGCGTCACCAAGGAGACCGTCGTCCGCGTCGACGGCAAGGTCGTCTCCCGCGGCGCCGACAACGTGAACCCCGAGCTCGCCACCGGTGAGATCGAGATCGAGGTCTCCGAGGTCGAGGTGCTCGGCGCCTCCGCCCCGCTGCCCTTCACGATCAACACCGACGACGGTGTGAACGAGGAGCGGCGCCTGGAGTACCGCTTCCTCGACCTGCGCCGCGAGCGCATGCACCGCAACATCATGCTGCGCTCGGCCGTCATCGCCTCGATCCGCTCGAAGATGGTGGCCCTCGGCTTCAACGAGATGGCGACCCCGATCCTCACCGCGACCTCCCCCGAGGGCGCCCGTGACTTCGTCGTCCCGTCCCGCCTGAACCCGGGCAAGTTCTACGCCCTGCCGCAGGCCCCGCAGCAGTTCAAGCAGCTGCTGATGATCTCCGGCTTCGACCGGTACTTCCAGATCGCGCCCTGCTTCCGCGACGAGGACGCCCGCGCCGACCGTTCGCCGGGCGAGTTCTACCAGCTCGACGTGGAGATGTCCTTCGTCGAGCAGGAGGACGTCTTCCAGCCGATCGAGAAGCTGATGACCGAGCTCTTCACCGAGTTCGGCAACGGCCGCGAGGTCACCTCGCCGTTCCCGCGGATCCCGTTCCGCGAGTCGATGCTGAAGTACGGCAACGACAAGCCCGACCTGCGCGCCAAGCTGGAGCTCGTCGACATCACCGACGTCTTCGAGGGCTCGGAGTTCAAGGCGTTCGCCGGCAAGCACGTGCGTGCGCTGGCCGTGCCGGACACCGCCGACCAGCCGCGCAAGTTCTTCGACGGCCTCGGCGACTACGCGGTCTCGCTGGGCGCGAAGGGCCTGGCCTGGGTGCGCGTGGGCGAGGACGGCTCGCTGACCGGCCCGATCGCCAAGTTCCTCACCGAGGAGAACGTCAAGGTCCTCGGCGAGCGCCTGGGCCTGGCCGCCGGGCACGCCGTGTTCTTCGGCGCGGGCGAGTTCGACGAGGTCTCGAAGATCATGGGCCCGGTCCGGGTCGAGGCCGCCAAGCGCGCCGGCCACTTCGAGGAGAACGTCTTCCGCTTCTGCTGGATCGTCGACTTCCCGATGTACGAGAAGGACGAGGAGACCGGCAAGATCGACTTCTCCCACAACCCGTTCTCCATGCCGCAGGGCGGCATGAAGGACCTGGAGGAGAAGGACCCGCTCGACATCCTGGCCTGGCAGTACGACATCGTCTGCAACGGCATCGAGCTGTCCTCCGGCGCCATCCGCAACCACGAGCCCGAGGTCATGCTGAAGGCCTTCGAGATCGCCGGTTACGAGGCCGAGACCGTCGAGCGCGAGTTCGCGGGCATGCTGCGCGCGTTCCGCCTGGGCGCCCCGCCGCACGGTGGCATCGCCCCGGGCGTGGACCGCATCGTGATGCTGCTGGCCGACGAGCCGAACATCCGCGAGACCATCGCCTTCCCGCTGAACGGCAACGCCCAGGACCTGATGATGGGCGCGCCGACGGTGCTGGAGGAGAGCCGCCTGCGCGAGCTGAACATCGCCCTGCGCAAGCCGGTCGAGACGAAGGCGGCGGACGCGAAGCCGGTCGCGGAGGCCGTCCACCCGGACGCCGCGCGCTGAGCGGCGTAGTTCTGGCCGTGTGAAAGGGCCCGGGATCTTCGGATCCCGGGCCCTTTGCCGTGCTGCGGGGGTCAGAACCGGTCGAGGATCCCCTTCAGGAGGGCGGCCGAGGTCAGCTCCGTGGGGGCGGGGCCGGCGTGGAAGAAGCCGGCGTTCTCGGCGTCCAGCTTGCGCAGGAAGTCGAAGGCCTTGGCGTCGTGGTCGCCGAAGGCGACGAACTGCCAGTGGATGCCGGGGGCGGTGGCGGCGGCGTCCGTGATCGCCTGGCGGGCGGGGCGGACGTTGTCGGGCGCGCCGTCCGTCTGGAACACGACCAGGGCCGGGCCCTCGCCGCCGTCCTTCTGGTACCGCTCGACGACGGCCTCGACGGCCACGTGGTAGCTGGTGCGGCCCATCCGGCCGAGCTCGCCGTGCCGGTCCTCGACCCAGGTGGCGTCGTGGGCGTCGAGGGTCAGCTCGGCGGTGCCGTCGAGCTCGGTGGAGAAGAACACCGTGTGGACGGTGGCGTCCTCGTCGAGGTGGGCGGCGAGGGCGAGGGCGTGGTCGGCGAGGTACTGGGCGCTGCCGTCCTTGTAGAACCCGCGCATGGACCCGGACCGGTCCAGCACGAGGTACACCTTGGCCCGCGCCCCGGCCTTCCCGTTGGCCCGCAGCACCTGCCCGGCGGCCTTGTAGGCCGCCCCGACGGCCCCGTCCTTCCGCCGCACCGCTGCCGCGGGGAGCGCGGGGCCGGCCTCTGCCTCTGCCTCCGGCTGGGGGGCGGCGGCCACGTCCTCGGCCTCCGGCGCGGGGGCCTCGGCGGCGGCGGCCAGGGGCTGAGCCTCTGCCTCCGGCTGGGGGGCGGCGGCAATGTGCTCGGCCTCGGGCGCGGGGGTCCCGGCGGCGGCCAGGGGCTGAGCCTCCGGCTCGGGGGTGTCCCGCGCCTCCGGCGCGGTCTCCTCGGCGGGGGCCGGCTCGGCCGCGGCCTGCGGTTCGGCGTCCGCCGTGCCGGCGACGGGCTCCGCCTCGGCGACGGGCTCGGCCTGGTCGGCGGCCAGGGGCTGGGCCTCCGGCCGGGGGGTGTCCGTGGCGTCGGCCGGTTCGGCCTGCGCCTGCGGCTCGGCGTCTACGGCGGCCTCGGCGGGGGCCGGCTCGGCCTCTGCCACCGGCTGGGTGGCGACGCTGTCACCGGCCGGCGCGGCCTCGGCCTGCGGCTCGGCCGCCGGGGCCGGCTCAGCCTCGGGCGCGGCAGCCGTGACGGCCTCCGGCTCGGGGTCGGCCTGCGGTGCGGGCTCCTCGGCGGGGGCCGGCTCGGCCTCGGCGGAGGGCTCGGCCTGGGGCTCGGCGTCTACGACGGCCTCGGCGGAGGGCTCGGCCGCGGGAGCAAGGGACGGTTCCGGGGAAACCGGGCCCGTCGGGGGGTCCTGGGGGGCCGGAGGTGAGGGACGGCGGGCCTCCGGGACGGTGGGGTCCGTCGTGGGGGCGGGGGCGGTGAGGAGGGTGCCCGGTTCGCGGTCGCGCGGCGCGGACTGCGGCGGGACCGTCGGGTTGTCGAAGGAGGCCGCCACCAGGTCGGCCGCCACATCCAGGGGTGTGCGTTCGGCCTGGCTGGGGAGGGCCGCCGTCGGGGCGTCCGAGGTCTCGGGGACCGCCTCCGAAGTCCTTCCGAACACCTTGCGCAACAAGCTCCGAATACCCATGGGCCAGGCCTTTCGCATGAGTGCGTGCGTCATTTGTCCGTGCTGCGCGGTTGATCCCTGCCCAGAGTGGACACGTAAGGTTATCGGCCCCTTGGCTGGAACGACGGCAGGGGCGCCCTTCGTGGTGCCCGTCCTACCACCCAACCCGGCCGCCCGCACGAACTGGCCCTCCGCCGTGCCGGGTTCATCCACCGTTCATCCCCGTGCCCCCGCACCGGCGCACCCTCCGCCTACCGTCGCGGCTGAATTCATTCGTACGTATCCACCGGAGGACCTCGTGCGCAAGCTGCTGCCACTCATCGGAAACCCGCACGGGAGCGGCCGTTCCGCTCTCACCTGCCGCTACCGCTGCGGTGACGCCTGTTTCCACGAGGTGCCCAACACCAGCGACAACGAGTACGTCGGTGACGTCATCGCCCGCGCCTACTCCCGCCGCTCGATGCTGCGCTCCGCCGCGATCGTCACCGTCGCGACCGCTGCCGGCACCGCCGTGACCCTGGGGGCGGGCGGCGGCCGGAGCGCCGCCGCCGCCGGCACCGCCGACGCGCAGCGCACCGGTGAGGCCGCCCGCGGCCTGCGCTTCAAGGCCGTCGCGCCGAACACCGACGACCGGGTCACCGTCGCCGAGGGCCACGACCAGAACGTGGTCGTCCGCTGGGGCGACCCGATCGTCAAGGGCGCCCCCGCGTTCAACCCCGACCGGCAGACCGCCGCCGCCCAGGCGGGCCAGTTCGGGTACAACAACGACTTCCTGGCCCTCCTCCCGCTCGGCGACGGATACGAGCGCCGGCAGCTGCTCGTGGCCAACCACGAGTACACGAACGAAAACCTGATGTTCCGCGGCTACGACCCGGCGAACCCCACCCGCGAGCAGGTCGAGATCGCCTGGGCCGCGCACGGCCTCGGCGTGGTGGCCGTCCAGGAGGACCACCGCTCCGGCAAGCTCACCGCCGTCAGCCGCCACGAGCTCAACCGCCGCCTCACCGCCACCAGCGAGTTCCGCCTGACCGGCCCGGCCGCCGGCGGCGACCTGCTGAAGACCTCCGCCGACACCACGGGCACCAAGGTCCTCGGCACGCTCAACAACTGCTCCGGCGGCACCACCCCGTGGGGCACCACCCTCCACGGCGAGGAGAACTTCAACCAGTACTTCGCCCACGCCGGCAAGGTCACCGACGCCGCCCAGGCCGCCCGCCTGAAGCGCTACGGCGTCACCGCCGGCGAGACCGAGCGCAAGTGGGAGCGGTTCGACAAGCGCTTCGACGTCACGCAGGAGCCCAACGAGCCCCACCGCTTCGGCTGGGTCGTCGAGCTCGACCCGTACGACCCGCACTCCGTCCCGCGCAAGCGCACCGCGCTCGGCCGCTTCAAGCACGAGGGCGCCCAGCCCCGCCTGACCGAGGACGGCCGCCCCGTCGTCTACATGGGAGACGACGAGCGCTTCGACTACTTCTACAAGTTCGTCTCCTCGAAGCGGATGATGAAGGGCGACTCGCGCGCCGCGAAGGAGCACAACCTCACGCTGCTCGACGAGGGCACCCTCTACGTCGCCAAGCTCACCGGCGACTCCCCGGCCGCCGAGATCGACGGCTCCGGCAAGCCGCCCGCCGACGGTCAGTTCGACGGCTCCGGCATCTGGATCAAGCTCGCCACGGCCTCGCCCTCCGGCAACGTCTCGCACGTCGAGGGCATGACCGCCGAGGAGGTGTTCGTCTTCACCCGCCAGGCCGGTGACAAGGCCGGCGCCACCAAGATGGACCGCCCCGAGGACATCGAGCCCTCCCCGCGCACCGGCCGCGTCTACGTCGTGCTGACCAACAACAAGGACCGCGGCGCCGCCGGCAAGGCCGCCGCGGACGAGGCCAACCCGCGCAACGGCAACAAGCACGGCCAGATACTGGAGCTCGCCGAGAACTTCGACGACCCGGCCGGCGACGGCTTCGCCTGGCGCCTGTTCCTGGTCGCCGGTGACCCGAACGACCCGGCCACCTACTTCGCGGGCTTCCCGAAGGACAAGGTCAGCCCGGTCTCCTGCCCGGACAACGTGACCTTCGACCCGCACGGCAACCTGTGGATCTCCACCGACGGCAACCAGCTCGGCTCGCACGACGGCCTGTTCGGCGTCGCGACCGCCGGTGAGCGCCGCGGCGAGCTCAAGCAGTTCCTGACGGTGCCGCGCGGCGCCGAGACCTGCGGTCCGCTGGTCCAGGACAAGCGGGTGCTGGTCGCGGTCCAGCACCCGGGCGAGATCGACGGCGCGTCCGTGGAGAAGCCGCAGTCGGTGTGGCCCGACGGGCCGGGCCGGATCACCCGCCCCGCCGTCGTCTGCGTGTGGCGCAAGGACGGCGGGAACATCGGCGTCTGATCCCTCAACTCCCCTCCGGCAGCCGCCCCACCGGGAGCCGGAGGGTGGTCAGGGCGCCGCCGCCGGGGGCGTTGGCGAAGCCGATGACGATGTCCAGGACGGCCGCCTGGCCCGCCGCGATCGTCAGGCCCAGACCGTGGCCCCGGCCGCGGCCGGGGTCTCCCGTGCGGAAGCGCTGCGGGCCCTGTTCGATCAGCTCGGCCGGGTAGCCGGAACCGTGGTCGTGGATCGTCACCACCGGGCCGTCCACCGTCACCTCCACCGGTGGCCTGCCGTGCTTGTGCGCGTTGACCAGCAGGTTGGCCAGGATCCGGTCCAGGCGCCGGCGGTCGGTGAGCACCACCGCGTCCCGCACCACCCGGACCTCGGCGGCCAGCCGGGACCCGGCGACGGCCCGCTGTACGGCCCGGCCCAGTTCCACCCGGGCCAGGTCGGCCCGCTCCACCCCGGAGTCCAGCCGGGAGATCTCCAGCAGGTCCTCGGTGAGCCGGTGCAGGGCCCCCAGCCGGTCCTGGATCATCTCCTTGGGCCGCCCCTCCGGCAGCAGCGCGGCGGCCGCCAGCGAGCCCGTGAGCGGGGTGCGCAGCTCGTGCGCGACGTCCGCCGTGAACCGCTTCTCCGCCTCCAGCCGTTCCTGGAGGGAGGCGGCCATCGAGTCCAGCGCCCGGGCGACGTCCCGTACCTCGTCGCGGGAGCGGCGGTGGTCCCCGGCGTTCCCGCCGGCCGGGAAGCCGACGCGGGCGTCCAGGTCCCCGGCGCTGATCCGGCGGGCGACGGCGGCCGTGGTCGTGAGGCGGCGGCTGATCCGGTTGGCGAGGAACAGGCCGGCCAGGGCCACCACCCCGGCCGCGAGCGCCGCCGAGGCGAGGATCGCGGTGTCCAGGTCCCGGAGCCGGGCGCGGGTGTTCTCGTACGGGATCCAGACCGCGAGGGCCTGCCGGTCGGCGGGCCCGGCGGCCCACATGACGGGCTTGCCCTGGTAGGTGCCGACCATGCTGCCGGTCCGGCCGCGCGCGACCAGGTCGCGCAGGGGGCCGGGGAGGCCGGGCGGGTCGAGGGCGGCCTGCACGTCGCCGTGCGCGGTGCCGTACTCGTAGTGGCTGAGGGCGTGGTCCAGCTCCCGGTCCACCTCCTTGCGGACCTCCCCGACGACCTGCCGGGCGACGACGTTGTGCACGGCGATCCCCAGCGCGGCGGCCACCGTGCAGCACACCAGGGTGGTGGTGAGGGCGATCTTCCAGCGCAGGCTGCTCAGCGCGCGCATCGCCGGCGGTCCGCGCTCAGGGGGACGTCGGTCAGGGTGGGGCAGTCGTCGAGGGTCAGCTGGGACAGGCTCATGCTCTTGGTGTTCGGGTCCCACACGTAGTCGGAGACGGAGATGTAGACCGAGTTGGAGGTCGGTTCGCGGACCGCCAGGTGCTCGGCGGCCACTTCCACTCCCTCCAGGACCCCGCGCCTGGACAGGATGCGGGCGATCCTGCCGTCGTCCTGGACGGTGTAGACGCGCAGTTCGCTGAGGCGGCCGTCCACGTCCACGGCGGTGATCAGCTCCTCGCGGCCGTTGCCGGTCAGGTCGTGCAGGACGCCGGGGCGCACCGGGCAGTAGGGGCCGCCGTCCACAGCCTGTGTGCAGAGCGCGAGCCGCTGGACGGCCCGGGGGTCGACGAGCCGGCCGGTGCCGCCGTCCTCGGCGGTGGCGGAGGTGATGTCGGCCCGCACGACGGCCAGGGCGTTCACCCCGCGCATGCTCAGGCCCGGCACCTTGGGCAGCCCGGGGACGACCGCGGCGGCGCCGGGCTGCTGGCCGGGTCCCGGCGGGTCGGGGAGGTAGCCCTTCCACAGGGTCTTGGGGGCGTGGACCGTGCCGAGGTCGCCCTGGTTCTTGAGGCCCTCCACGTCGGCGCACCCGCCGGTCGCGGCCGCCGTGAGGGCCAGGGCGGCGGCCAGGGCCGGGGTGGCCAGGGGGCGACGGGGGCGCATGCTTCGATGCTGCCGTGTGCCGGGGCTCCGGGCCCGGTCAGTGCTCCGGTTGGGCGATGGCCCGGGCCGCCGCCACCTCCTGGTGGAGGGGGGACAGGACGCTGGGCCCGCCGGGCTCCGCGGGGACGTCGACCCGGTACAGGGTCTGGCTGCTGCGGACGCCCTCGGCCAGTTCGCGGAGGTGTCCGGCGATACGGGCCACCTCGGAGGGGGGCGGTTCGGGGGCTCCGTGGTTGACGCGGACGCGGGCCGCCGTGGTGGCGTCCACGATCCGTTCCACGGCCACCACCAGCGGCCACCACGCGGCGGCACGGCTGCCGGTCGGCGGGGGCTCGGTCAGGGCCCGCTGGAACTCGCTGCGGACGCCCGAGAGGTCGCGGTAGATGCGCCGCCGGGCCTGCAGGCGGGACTGGCGTGCCGCCCGCAGCGCGGCCTCGCCGGCGACCGGGGCGAAGGCGCACTCCACGTAGCGCGCGGCGTCGTCGACGGCGTCGGCCAGCCGGTCGCCGATCCGGGTGTGCCAGCTCTCGGGCCACAGCAGGTAGCCGGCGACCAGGGTGATGGCGCAGCCGATCAGGCTGTCCAGCAGCCGGGGCCGGATGAGGTCGAAGCCCTGGTGGTTGAGGAGGTCCGACAGGAGCAGGATCACCGGGGTGATGGCCGCGGTCTGGAAGACGTACCCCTTCGCGGAGAACGCCGGGATCAGCGCGGCGAGCAGCACCGTCACCGGTACGTCCCACCAGCCGCGCGGCACCTCCGCCAGCACGGCGGCGGCGAGGACCAGCCCGGCCGCCGTCCCCAGGGCGCGCAGCACCGCGCGGGAGAAGACGGAGCCGAAGTCCGGCTTGAGGACGAAGGTGACGGTCAGCGCCACCCAGTACGAGCGCTCCACCTCGATCAGGGAGACCAGCGACTGGGCCAGGCCGATGCACAGGGCCAGCCGGAGCCCGTAGCGCCACGAGGCCCCGGACAGCATCATGTCGCGCACCACCCGGCCCGCCCGGACGCGCAGGGCGGCGGGCCGGCCGAGGCGGTCGTCGACGTTGTACGGGTCCGGCTCCTTGAGGGGGACGATCTTCGCCGCGTGCCGCAGGGCGGCGTCCACGGCCCGTTCCGACGGGCTGTGCGGGGCCGGCAGGTCGAGGACCGGGGCCTCGGTGCGGCCCTCCTCGACGGCGGCGGCCAGGTCGCGCGCCGCCGCCGGGAACTCCGGCGGCAGCGGGCGCCCCCGCAGGTGGGCCGCGGGGGCGGCCTCGACCAGCGGGATCAGCACGTTCAGCTGGGCGAGCACCCGCACCAGCGAGGGGCTGCGCCCGTGCACCCGGGCGCGGCGGCCCAGGACGAGGTCGTAGGCCTGGTTGAGGGTCTGGGTGACGTGCTGCCGCCGTTCGTCGTACTCGGCCGCCGGTCCGCCCGCGGCTTCCAGCGCGTCGGCGACGGCCCGGTAGGCGGCCGCGACGGCGGCCCGTTCGGGCCGGCGGCCGCGCAGAGGCCAGCCCAGGAGGGTGAGCAGGAGGACGAACAGGCCGCCCGCGGCGAGCAGCAGCGGGGCCGTCCACCAGGGCTCCGGCATCGGCAGACCGGCCCCGACCACCGCGTTGAGCAGGAAGACCAGCCCCGACGCGGAGGCGACCGTGCCGATGGAGGAGATCATCCCGGAGAGCAGGGCGATCAGGGTGAGGACGGCGACCGCGACCCAGCCGTGGCCGTAGACGAGGGTGCCCAGGGCCACCCCGATCGCGCCGAGGAGCTGCGGGAGCGCGATGTTCAGGATCCGCATCCGGTAGGCGTCGGCGGTGTCCCCGATCACCCCGGACAGGGCGCCCATGGAGGCGAGCGCCCCGTACTCGGGCTCGTCCAGGGCGAAGCCGACCGCGAGCGGGACGGACAGCGCGATCCCGGCGCGGACCACCGCGGCCCAGGGGACGGGGGCGCCGCTCGGCCGCAGTCCCGCGACGAGCCAGGCGGGGGGAGCCAGGGTGCGGGGCCGGGGCGGCTCGGCCGGTATGTGCTCGGTGCGTCGTTCGGTGGTCATTCCGCTTCCGTGTCACCGCTCGCGAATCGGTTCTTCTGGGGCGTTCTGCGGAGGATGGGTATGTTCCGAGCTTATGGGGTGCGGCGTAGTCGGCCCGTCAGCCATGCGGCGAGCGCGGTGACCAGCCCGAGGGCGAGGACCACCCAGGCGGTGGTCCGCAGGAACGCGGTGAGCGCGTCGTACACGGCCCCGGCGGCCGCCCGGTCGATGTCGGCCGGAAGGTCGTCGAGGGTCAGACTCCGGCACACGCCGACCGCGATCCCCAGCAGGACGGCCCCGGCCGCGATCCCGAGACCGGTGGCCAGCAGGGCGCGGCGGCGCCGTACGGCGACGGCCACGGCCGCCGCCGCGAGCAGCAGGGTCAGTACGGGAAGCCAGACTCCGGCGATCTGGAGCATGCGGAACCCCTTCCGGAGCGCGCCCAGGTTGTCGTACTCCATGACCTTCACGGACAGGTGCGTCTCGGGGATGCGGTCGGCGAAGGGCACCCCGTCCTCCACCAGTTCCCCCTTGACCTGGGCGATCACCGGGGCGAGGTCGATGGTGACGGCGTCCCCGTGGCCGGTGGTGAGCGCGTCGAGGAACGCGGTGTGCGCGGCCCGGTTGGCCGCGTCCCAGGCCGTCCGGTAGGCGGGGGTCCCGGCGAAGGAGTGCAGGGCCTCGCCGATCAGGGCGTCCACCCCGCCCTGGAAGGGGCCCGCGTCGATCTGCCCGGAGAGGGCGCGGGTGACCTGGGTGACGACCACCCCCTGGACGGCGGGGTTCGTGGCGAGGGGGGACATGGCGGCGGTGTAGTGGTCGGCGTCACCCAGTTGGCGGTCGGCCCAGTACGCGACCGCGCTAGCGGGCACGAGGAGGGCCACGAGCACGATGAGGGCCGCCGACAGATAGGTGCGCACGTCACCAGGGAAGGCGGCCGCGGGGCGCGGCGCCAGCCCGGTTGCTGCGTCCGGGGAGCCGTGGACGTCCGCGGACCACCCGGACGGGTGATCCACTTGCCGCCCCGGGGCGGCGGGTGTGCCCTGGAGGCTGGAAGAGAGGAGCCCCGCCATGGCACACGCGGCCCCCACCGCCCCTCGGCGGCACCGCCCGATGGCGTCGGCGCACGCGCACGACATCAGCAAGAGCGCCCTCGCCCGCCCGCTGCTGCTCGGCCTCGTCTACGGGGTCTGGGCGGCCTTCATCAAGCGTCAGATGGGCCCGGTCGACGCGGGCAACGTCTTCTACGGAATCCTGTGCGGCGTCATCTTCGCCGGGATCATGTTCGCCCTCGCGCGGGTCGGCCCGAGGCTCAAGCGGGAGCTGCACGCGGCGGCCTACGGGGTCTTCATCGGGGTCGCCGTCGGCTATCTGCACAGCCTGACCAACCAGTCCGTGCTCCGCGCCACCGTCGTCGGCCTGTTCTCGGGCCTCGGCGTGGGGATCGTCGCCTTCTACCGGTACTACACGCGGGAGACCTGACCCCGCGCGCAGGACCGGGCGGGCCGTGGCGCCGGTTCCCGTGCCCCGTTGCCGGGGGCACGGGAACCGGCGCCGCCTGATGGGGTGCCCGAAGGGGGCTACGCGGCCGGGCCGGCGGTGCCCCGCTGCGGCTCGGCGCGGGGCCCGGTTTCGGGGGCCTCGGGGGCGGTCTCGGAGGACAGGGCCCGGGATGCGGGCCGGTCCTCGCGGGCGGCCGGGGAGAAGCGGACGGCTTCGGCGCGGATGAGGGCGTTCAGCGCGGCGTACGGGTCGATGGGCATGACGGAACCTCACGGTGGTCCTGGGTGTGTGGGGGGAGTTCTTCCGCTCGGCCCGCTCAGCAGCGCAGGACCACACTCCGGACCGTCCGCAGGGACAGGGCCGCCCCGGCCGGCCCGTACGGGGCCACACGGGTGGACTCGTCCGCGTGTTTCACGTGAAACGTCCCCGACGGCAGCCCCCGCGGGCCGGGCACCGCGCGTACGACCGTGCGTACGTCCGCCCGGGCATCGGGATCCGCGGCCGGATCCGACTGCCCTTCGGCGGGGTCGGCCGGGGCGGAGGAGGCGGCACGGGGATCGGCGCCGGCGGTGGCCACCGCCGCCGGACCGGCGCCGAACAGGCACAGCAGGGCGACGCAGGCCACCGTCAGGGCCCGCGCCAGTACCGTCCGCGCGTACCGCGCACCGCTCATGGGGCTTGCATGCCCCACCGCCGCGGGCGACTCCCCGGCCGTCCCCGAGAAGCGCCCGACCGGGTGATGAAGACGCCCCCCTCGGCTGACGGGGCGCCGGGTCCGGACGGGTGCGTCATGGTCAGCCGGTGCGGAGGGGGCCGGTCAGCCGGGCGAGGACGGACGTCTCCCCGCTGACCAGCCGCAGGCGCGCCCGCCCCCGGTCGGGCCCGGTGACCCCGTACGGGGAGACCCGCTCGACGGTGAACACGGCCGTACGGTGGTCCGCGCGCGGGATCTCGATCGTGCGGCCGCGCCGGAGTTCGGCGAGGGGGAACCCGCTCGCGGTGACCACGGCGGTGCCGGCCGAGCCGGGGGCCGGGGCGGTGGTGTCCCAGCCGGCGGTGTCCTCGCCGTCCTGGGCGCCTTCGGCCAGGGGGAGGTCCACCCCCAGGCTGGGGATCCGCAGCCGGAGCGGCCGTGACGGGTGCATCGGGGCGGCGGAGACCGCGCGGCTGCGCCGGGGCGGGGCGTGGCTGCCGGAGTGTTCCAGCTCGCGCACCAGGCGGCGGTGGCCGGAGAGGCCGAGGGCACGGGAGGGGAGGGCGTCGGTGATGCCGGGGGTGCCGGACCCCGCCCGTTCTCCGCCTTCTGCGCCGTGCAACAGGGCGATGCCGGTGCAGAGCAGAGTGACCGTCAGCGTGGCGACCGCCCACGGGGCGCGGGGCATGGCATTCCTCCTGGGCCGGCTCGGGCGGCCGGTCCCTGGGAGCGTGGCCCACCGCAGGTGGGTCGGCACGTCGGTGGGGTGCGTGAGTTGACGGGGCGTCATCGGTGTGTCGGGGGGCGTGGGGGGAGTCTTCGCAGATGGCGGTGGGCGGTGGGGGGCGTTGCGAAAGCGGGGGGCGGTGCCGCCGAACGGGTGAGGGGTTTGCTCCCCAGCCCCCGCGCCTCACACGCTGGACAGGGGTTCGGTGGGCCAGTTCAGGAGGCGGGCGGCCAGGGTGGCCGTCTGGAGGGTGTAGCGGTGGGCGGGGTCGGCGGGGTCGTGGGTCGTCAGACGGTGGATGCGTTCCAGGCGGTACGTCAGCGCGCGCACGCTCAGGTTCAGCCGGCGGGCCGCCTCCGCCGCCACGCAGCCCGCGTCGAAGTACGCGGTCAGGGTGTCGAGCAGCGGTGTCGCTCCGCCGCGTCCGGCCCGCAGGGGGCCGAGCACCGTCAGGACCAGGTCGGCCAGGGCGGCCCGGTCCCGGGTGAGCACCGGGAAGACCAGCAGGTCGGCGGCGCGCAGCAGCGGGCCCTCGAAGCCGAGGCGGTCCGCGACGTCGAGGGTGCCCAGGGCCTCCGCGTACGAGGCGGCGATCCCGTCGACCCCGGGGTGCGGGCGGCCGATCGCGACCAGGGCGCCCGTGGACGCCCGCCGGGCGAAGTCGGCCAGTGTCCCGTCCTGCTCGCCGGAGGTCACGCAGACCAGGTGGCCGTCCTTGACGGTGAGGAGTACCGGCTGTCCGGCGAGGGCCGCTTCCAGGCGCCGCAGCGGCGGGCCGCCGTCGGCATAGGGGGTGGGGGCGCGGGCCACGGCCACGGTGTGGGCGTCGGCCGGGCGCAGTCCGAAGCGGGCGGCCCGCTCGGCGAGGCGGTCCGGGGCGTCCCGGCCCGGGAGGAGGTCGTCGATGAACTCGCGGCGGGCCGACCGGCCCCCCTCGTAGCCCTCGGCGAAGGCGTCCAGGGCCTGTTCCGCGGCCGCCATCAGCAGGTCCGGAGCGCCCGGGCCGCCGAGCGCGGTGCGGGTGGCGGCCAGATGGGCGGCGAGCAGGACGCGCGGCCCGTACCCGGCCTCGGCGGCCCGTTCGCCCAGGGCGCGGCGGGCGTCGAGTTCCCCGGGCGTGGGGCGGCGGCCGGTGGCCGAGACCTCCCCCAGCATGCGTACGTACCCGGCCAGGTACTCCTCGGGCATGTCCCGCCGCGCCGCCGCCGTCACACCGGCCCCCGTTCCCGCTCGGAAGATCGAAAAGCCCCATTCTTCCTGGCGGGGACGGCTGTTCGGCGGTGGGGGCGGGATCACAGCACCACGAAAACGACCGCCGCCGCCCCCATGAGGGCGGCGGCGAGGTGCATCGCGGGGTGGCCGTAGTCCCCGTACCAGAGCTGGCGGGCCAGTCCGCCGAGGGCGGCCAGGGCGGTGATGACGCCGATCTGGGCGAAGAGCGGGACGGCGGTGAAGGGGGCCAGACTCAGCAGTACCGAGTTCAGCCAGAACGGTGCGGCGCCGGTCCAGCCCCGCCATTCCCGGATCGCGGACGGCATGTCCCGGCTCCACCCTCTTCACACCCGGCACGTCCGTAACCGGAGTGCCATGCTCAACTCGTCGGCTGTACAGCCTCCTTGGGTGCGACGGCCGGGGCAATAGCGCGTTCGGCTAGAAATCCGAAGACCAGGCCGAAAGTAGTCCACACCGCTGCCTGGATGGCCAGCGAAGCGAGCCGGAACTGCCAGATCAGCGCCGCCGGGAAGTCCTCCGGCACCTCGTTGACCGCCGGAAGCAGCGCGAAGGCGATGCCGATGGCCGCCACGAAGGCGAGCGAGGCGACGACCGAGGCGTTCCAGTTCCCCAGGCGCGGCGCCAGCCGCCGGCCCAGGATCAGGGCGCCCGACGCCAGGAGCACGCTCAGGGCGATCATCAGCACGTAGAGGGTGGTCCGCCGGACGACCGTGTCGGGGTCGCCCACGGCGGGGGGATTGGCCGGGTACTTGAGGAACGGCACCAGGGCGACGGTGACGAACAGCCCGCCGCTGACCAGGGCCGCCGTGGCCCGGGGGCCGAAGCGGCCGATGCGGCCGAGCGCGAAGCAGAAGACGAGCGCGGCGATGCCGCCGAGCGCGACCCCGTAGAGCAGGGTGCCGGTGCCGAGGCCGGCCGTCGCCTGGAGGACGCGGCTGACCGGGGCGGCTTCGGCGTGGTCGTGCGCGGCCTCGCCGGCCTCCTCGATGGCGATCGCCGCGTCCACCTTGGACTCGCCGAGCAGGTACGCGACGAGGAAGGCGGCGACGCCCGCGAGCAGCCCGGCCAGCATGCCCCGGACCAGCAGGGCACGGGGGGAAACGGTGTTCACGTGGGAGCTCCTTGCGTGATCAGCGGAGGATCAGCAGGAGATCAGTGGCACGGGAAACCGAGCAGGTGGCGGCCGTCGTGCATCCACTCGTGGACGGTGTCGCCCTGGAAGAGCGCGGCGGCACCCTGCTCGACGCCGACGAGGTACAGCAGGAACAGGGTCACGACGGCGGCGAAGGCGGCCCAGGGGGCCAGCGCGGAGAGGGAGATGGGGGCTACGGCGACGGGGGCCGAAGCGGGCACGGCGGAGTGGGCCATGGTGGAACCTCCAGGGGAACACGCGTCCCGGTCAGTGGTGCTCTCGTCGAAGGCGGACGGGTCTGACTTCCCTCCCCCGTTGCCGCGGGAGGACTTACAGTGGCGCGACCGTGCCGGATTCTCACCGGTACTTCCGTCATACCTTCTTCATGTCGTCCGTGACGGTATCGCGCTCCTGGCTTGAACACCACGGCGTGTGTCCCCCATCTCACGCCCTGGGCGTGCGCTTTACGCTCTTTTTATGCCCTTGACTCCCCCGGTGCGCCTTTACCTGACCACGCCTCCGCTCGATGACGCCGCCCGCCAGGGCCGGTTCGGGTACGCGGACCCCTGCCCCGGCCACGAGGGCCTGGCCGGGCCCGACATGGGGGAGTGGGCGGGCCGCACCCTGGACGAGGTCGCCGCCGAGGACCCCGAGGCGATCCGGCTCTGGCTCACCGATCCGGAGTTCGCCCCGCCCGGCGGCGGGGAGTCGGTGGCCGCGCTGATCACCCGTACGGGGGAACACCTGGCGGGCCTGGAGCCCGGCCGGCACCACGCGGTGGCCGCGCAGGCCGTCGTGCGGGCCGCCGTGGTGTCCGCCCTGGAGCTGCCGCCCGCGGCCTTCTGGCGGCTCGACGTCCGCCCGGACACCGTGACCGCCCTCAGCGGCCGGGCGGGCCGCTGGAACCTGCTGCTTGGGCAGCCCCGGACATGACGGACGGCCCGGACCCCGCGACGCGGTCCGGGCCGAACGGACGGGGAGGAACGGGGTGTTACGCCACGATCCAGTCGGAGGTGGCGATCACCGGCTGGACGCCGTCACGGTGGACGGTGCCCTCGATCAGGCCGTACATCCGGTCCGCCGCGAAGTACACCTCGTTGTCGTTCTTGAGGCCGAAGGGCTCCAGGTCGACGAGGAAGTGGTGCTTGTTCGGCAGGTTGAGGCGCACCTCGTTGACCTTGGGGCAGTTGTCGAGCACCCGCTCGGCCATCTGGTTCAGGGTCTGCTGGAGCGAGTAGGAGTACGTCTCCGCGAAGGCCTCCAGCATGTGCTTGCGGACCTTCTTGTACGACCGGTCCCAGTCGTACCCGGCGTCGTCGGCGGCCAGCGCCGAGTGCGCCCAGCGGGAGGTGACCTTGGTGGCCAGGATGCGGTCGTACGCCTCCTGGAGGGTCGTGTACTTGTCCTTGATGTAGCCGTGGAACTCGGAGTTGGTCGAGTTCATCACGGTCAGGTCCTTCAGACCCGAGATCACCTGGAGACCGGTGGTCTCGCTGTAGGTGACCTGCGCGGTGCGCACCTCCTGGCCCTTGCGGACGAAGGAGTGCTGCTCCTTGCGGGTCGGGACGGGGATCCGCTCCCAGGCGTACTCCTCGATCCGGATCTGCGCCTCGCGGATCGGGGCCTGGGAGGAGACGAAGTGCTTGGCGAGCAGGATGCCGAAGGCCTCGGGGGAGGCGATGCCGTGCTCCTTGCCGAAGGCGTACACCGTGTTCTTGGTGGTGTCGGTCGGCAGGCAGTTGGCGTTGTCACCGGTGAGGTGGACGTCTCGGAACTCGCCGCGCAGGGCGACCGAGACGTTCAGGTCGCGGATCTCGTGCCAGGAGCCGTCGTTGCCCTTGCGGGTCACCACGACGATGCGGTTCTCGGCCTTGCCGTACTGGTTCTGGCCCAGGACGTGCTTGCTCATGCTGTCTTCCTTCGGGTACTCGGGAACACGGAGTCCGTTGGTCTGGATCCCGTACGCCCGGCGTCCAGCGCCCGCCCTCGTGGAGGACGTCCCGCTCCCCGCCGTTCGGCCCCGCAGGACCGCCCCGGGACTGACGTGCATCCCGGTCCGTAGGTGCTGAGTCGTACTGAAGTACTGACGGGATTGCACCATGTGTACGGCGGATGAACCACCGCACGGAACATCCGAACACCAGCACCCACGGATTGGGCGACCCCACAAGAGACCAGGTCAGACCATGTGCGCGTCCGTGACGGCGAGGGCCTCGTCGAGGATCGCCAGCCCCTTGGCCACGTCCTCGGCCGTGATGTTGCAGGGCGGGGCGACGTGCATCCGGTTCCCGGCGAGCAGCGGCCACAGGCCGCCCTTCTTCAGGGCCGCCCCGAAGGCCGCCATGGGCGCGTTGGCGGCGCCGGAGGCGTTGTACGGGACGAGGGGCTCGCGGGTGTCCGCGTCGCGTACGAGTTCCAGGGCCCAGAAGGTGCCCAGACCCCGGACCTCGCCGACGGAGGGGTGCCGTGCGGCGAGCTCGCGCAGGCCGGGGCCCAGCAGCTCGGCGCCGGTGCGGGCGGACTGCTCGACGACGCCCTCCTCCTCCATCACGTTGATGGTGGCGACGGCGGCCGCGCAGGCCAGGACGTGCCCGGAGTACGTCAGCCCGCCCGGGTAGGGGCGGCGGGCGAAGGTCTCCGCGATGGCACCGGAGATGGCGACCCCGCCGAGCGGCACGTACCCGCTGGTCACGCCCTTGGCGAAGCAGAGGAGGTCGGGGGTGACGTCCCAGTTGTCGGCGGCGAACCAGGTGCCGGTGCGGCCGAAGCCGACCATGACCTCGTCCAGGATGAACACGATGCCGTGGCGGTCGCAGATCTCGCGGACGCCCGCCAGGTAGCCGGCCGGGGGCACGAGCACGCCGGGGGCGCCGCCGACGGTCTCCAGGATGACCGCCGCGATGGACTGCGGGCCCTCGAAGACGATCGTGTCCTCCAGGTGGCGCAGGGCGCGCTCGCACTCCTCGGCCTCGCTGCCGGCGTAGAAGGGGGAGCGGTAGGGGAAGGGGCCCCAGAAGTGCACGACGCCGGCGGTCGCGCTGTCGTTGCCGAAGCGGCGGGCGTCGCCGGTGAGGTTGATCGCGGTGGTCGTGGCGCCGTGGTACGAGCGGTACGCGGACATCACCTTGGGCCGGCCGGTGTGCAGCCGGGCCATGCGGACGGCGTTCTCCACGGCCTCGGCGCCCGCGTTCGTGAAGAAGATCTTGTCGAGGTCGCCGGGGGTGCGCTCGGCGATGAGGCGTGCCGCCTCGGAGCGGACGTCCACGGCGAAGCCGGGCGCGACCGTACAGAGCTTGCCGGCCTGCTCGGCGATGGCGGCGGCGACCTTGGGGTGCTGGTAGCCGATGTTAGTGTAGACGAGCGCGCTGGAGAAGTCGAGATAGCGGTTGCCCTCGTAGTCCCAGAAGTACGAGCCCTCGGCTCCCGCGACGGCGAGCGGGTCGATGAGCTCCTGGGCCGACCAGGAATGGAAGACGTGCTTCCGGTCGGCGTCTTTCACGGTGCGGAGGGCGTCGGCATCTGCGTTCATATACCGAGGGTAGTTGTCCAGGATGTGGACACGGGGGTGCCTCGGCCGCGGGTGGCCGCCGGCCGGGGTCCCGGGGGACTTGACGGATCGGGGAGCCGATCCTCGACGGTGTCGAACGGCCGGATTACCGTCGCCCGCACACGCCGCTCCACGGGGGAGAACGGCGGAAAACCCCTGGTGGGGGCCGGTCGCGCGCCTTCGGGACCCCGCTTGGAAGGCGGCGGGAGGCCCCCGCCGGGACCCCTCGCGGCCCCGCGTGCGGCGCTCCGGCGAGGCTCTGGCGGCGTTGTGGGGCGGCTGTGGCGGCCTTGTGGCCGAAACCATGGGATTTGTCCCTCCTGGTCGAGGGTAGGTGCGGCGCCGAGGGGAGCGGTGAGGCCGAGACGGGAGTGCGCCGGTGGCGGAACAGACGCGGAGGCTGGTCCTGGGCGGTGCCACGGCGGGTGTGGTCACCCGGTGCCGGGACTTCACCCGGCGCGCCCTCTCCGACTGGGCGTGGGCCCCGGGCAGCGACGCCGAGGAGGACGCGCTCCTGCTGGTCTCGGAGCTGGTGACCAATGCCTGCCTGCACGCGGGCGGCCCGCGGGAGCTGGTGCTGCGCTACGGGCCCGGGGGCCTGCTGCGGGTCGAGGTCACGGACGACAACCCCGAGCCGCCGAGGCCCCGGGCGGCGCAGGACCGCACCCGTCCCGGGGGGCACGGGCTGGTCCTGCTGAACCACCTCGCGCAGACCTGGGGCTCCGCCCCGCTGGGCGGCGTACGCCCGGGCAAGACGGTCTGGCTGGAACTCCCGGCCCCCCTGCCGGAGCCCTAGGGGGTGTCCGAGTCCCGGTCGCCCAGGATCCCGCTCAGGTCGAGGCGGGCGAGGCGTTCGGGGTCGGTGAGGATGTCCAGGGCGGTGATCAGGCCGTCCCGGACGGTGAAGGCCATCACCGAGAGCAGGCGCCCGTCGGGGTCGAGGGCGATCACCCCCGGCGCGCCGTTGACCAGCACCGGACGGGCGTCCTTCGCGAAGCGGGCGAAGGTGATCGCCTGGGAGGCGGTCTCCCGGGCCCCGCGCCGCAGCGAGCTGGGCAGCAGCGTCCCGCCGTCGGAGCGTGCGGTGATCTCGGGGTGCAGGACGGAGACGAGGGCCTCGAAGTCCCCGCCCCGGGCGGCCGACAGGAAGGCGTCGACGACCTGCCGCAGCCGGGTCACGTCCGTGTCGGTGGCCGGTGCGGCGTGCTGGACGCGGCGCCGGGCGCGGCTGGCGAGCTGACGGGTCGCCGCCGGGGTCTTCTCGACCAGCGGGGCGATCTCCTCGAAGGGCACGGCGAACGTGTCGTGCAGGACGAAGGCCAGCCGCTCGGCCGGGCCGAGGGTCTCCAGGACGACCATCAGGGCGATGCCGACCGAGTCGGCCAGCAGGACCTCCTGCTCCGGGTCGATCCCCTCGGGGCCGCTGAGCACCGGATCGGGCAGCCGGACCGGGCCGTCCCCGGCGTCGAGGGGCTCCTCGCGGCGGGTGGTGCGCGAGCGCAGCATGTCCAGGCAGACCCGGCCCACGACGGTGGTCAGCCAGCCGCCCAGGTTCTCCACCCCGCCGACGTCGGAGCGGTTCAGCTTGAACCAGGCCTCCTGCACCGCGTCCTCGGCGTCGCTGAGCGAACCCAGCATCCGGTAGGCGACCGCCCGCAGGTGGGGGCGGTGCTCGTCGAACCGCCGCGCCAGATCGTCCTTGTCGTTCACCCGTCACGTCCCCCGCTCGTGGGCCTCGGATTTCGATGATGTTCGGGTCCCGTGGGGGACGCCACCGGGAACCGGCGGAATGTCACGTCGGCGGGGCCGAATCGGTCAGGTCGGTGTACCTGCGGCGATGTCCTCCGCGCCGCCGGCGCCGTCCGCCGTGTCGATCCAGCGCCACAGCACCGGCTCCCGGGTGTCCCCCGGGAGCCGGTGCAGGGCGTCGAGCAGCTCCCGGTAGAGCCGGTACCCCTGGTGGGCCAGGGGGCCGGTGAAGGGAGCGGCGACCGTGACCACGACGGCCGCCCGCGTCCGCTCAGGCGTTCCGGGCGCCACGGGAGAGCCCGGCGTTCAGCAGGGCGTGCGTGAGCAGGCCCAGCACCAGGCCCCAGAAGGCGGAGCCGATGCCGAACAGGCTCATGCCCGACGCGGTGCACAGGAAGGTGACCACCGCGGCGTCCCGGGTGCCGGCCTCGCCGAGGGCGGTGGTCAGGCTGCCCTGGAGGGCGCCCAGCAGCGCCACCCCGGCGACGACCGCGATCAGCGCCGTCGGCAGGCCCGCGAACAGGATGACCAGCACCCCGCCGCAGGAGCCGATCAGCAGGTACCAGAACCCGCAGGACATGCCCGCGATGTAGCGGCGGCGCGGGTCCGGGTGGGCCTCCGGCCCGGTGCAGATGGCGGCGGTGATGGCGGCGAGGTTGACCGCGTGCGAGCCGAACGGGGCCAGCAGGACGGACATCGCACCGGTGGAGCCGATCAGCAGCCGGTCGTCCGGCCGGTACCCGGCGCCCTCCAGGACGGCGGCGCCCGGGGCGTTCTGCGAGGCGAGGGTGACGACGGCGAGCGGCACCGCGATGCCGATCAGCGCCGCCACCGAGAACTCCGGCGTGGTGAGGACGGGGTGCACCAGGACGCTGCCCTCGCCCAGCCCGAAGTCCAGCCCGGTGGTCGCCAGGGCGGCGCCGACGCCCACCAGCAGGGCGACCGGGACGGCCCAGCGGACGCTGATCCGCTTCATCGCGAAGAAGGCGGTGAAGGCGCCGAGGACGATCGCCGGGGAGGCCTTCAGCTCGGTGAAGATGTTGACGCCGAAGGAGAAGAGGATGCCCGCGAGCATCGCGTTGACCACCCCGGTCGGCACGGCCCGCATCAGCCGGCCGAACAGGCCGCTGTAGCCGATCACCGCGATGGCCACGGCGCTGATCAGGAAGGCGCCGACGGCCTGGGCGTACGGGTAGTCGCCGAGGTTGGTCATCAGCAGGGCCACGCCGGGCGTGGACCAGGCGGTGATGATCGGCATCCGGGTGCGCCAGCTGAGGAACAGGCAGGTCAGGCCGGAGCCGATGGAGACCGCCCAGACCCAGGAGGCGGTGTGCGCCTGGTCCAGGTGCCCGGCGCGGGCGGCGGCCAGGACGACGACCAGCGGGCCGGAGTAGGAGACGATCACCGCGATCAGGCCGGCGAGGAGCGCGGAGAAGGAGACGTCCCGGCGCAGCGAGGGACGCGGGCCGGGGGCGGCCTCGGAGGCCCCGGCCGGCTTAGCGGTACCGGCGGCCGGACGGGCGGCCTGATCGGCGGCCTGATCAGCGGCCGGCTCGGCGGCCGGTTCGGCCGCGGCGGGTTCGGTGGCGGTGGACACGGTGTCAGATCTCCTTAGCGGCACGTTCCAGTGCCTGTTCCAGGTCGGCGATCAGGTCGGCCGGGTGCTCCAGGCCGATGGAGAGGCGGACCATCTCGCGCGGCGAGCGGCTGCCCGCGCCCTCGAAGGTGAACCGGTGCTCGATCAGGCTCTCGGTACCGCCCAGCGAGGTGGCGCGGATGAACAGCCCGCAGTTCTTCGCCGTCTGCAGCGACCGCTCCCAGGGCCCGTCCACGTACAGGGAGAGCATCCCGCTGAAGCCGCCGGTCATCTGACGGGCCGCCACCGTGTGGCCGGGGTCGGAGGCGAGGCCCGGGTAGGCGACCCGGCTCACCAGCGGGTGGCCGTCGAAGTGCTCGGCGATCTCCAGGGCGGTCGCGGAGATCTGCCGCATCCGGGGGTGCAGCGTGCGCATGCCGCGGACCAGCAGGTACGTCTCCAGCGTGCCCAGGATCGGACCGGTGAGCTTGCGGTGCAGGTCGATCCGCTCCCACAGCTCGTCCAGGAGCGCGCCGCGGCCCTCGCCGCCGCGCTCCCCGACGACCAGGAACCCGGCCATGATGTCGGAGTGCCCGTTGAGGTACTTGGTGGCGGAGTGCATGACGATGTCCGCGCCCAGCTCCAGCGGCCGGGTGTGGACGGGGGTGGCGACGGTGTTGTCCACGGCCAGCAGGGCGCCCGCCTCGCGGGCCAGCGCCGCGCAGCCGGCGATGTCGGTGACCAGCCAGGTCGGGTTGGCCGGGGTCTCGATCCACAGCAGGGTGGTGGGCGCGGCGGCCAGGGCCCCGCGAACCGCCTCCAGGTCGGTGGTGTCCACCCGGACCACGTCGAGGCCGCGCTGCGGGGCGAACTCCAGCAGCCACTTGGTCAGGCCGAAGTAGAGGGTCTCGGAGACCACCACCCGGGCCCGGTCGGGCAGGCACTGGAAGACGGCGGTGGCCGCCGCCATGCCGGAGGAGAACAGGGTGGCGTCGGAGCCGCCCTCCAGCCCGGCGACGACCAGCTCGGCCTGCTCGTAGGCGGGGGTGCCCTGGTCGCGGAGGTAGGCGCGGCCGCCAGGGGTCTCGTAGCCGCCGTCCCGGCCGAAGGTCACGCCGAGCGCGATGGGCGGCGGCACGGCGCCGGTGGTGGGACAGCGCCAGCCGTCGGCCTGGGCGGCGAGGGTCTCGCGCCGCACCGATCCGGGCACCCACGGGGTGTAGTGCTCACGGTTCCTGATCTTCATGACGCCGCTTCCTGATCCTGTTCCGGGGCCTGGGCCCGGGTCTGGTCGAGCCGGAGGAGTCGCGCCGCCAGCAGGTCGGCCTCGCGCAGGGCGCGGGAGGGCGAACCGGGCGACGGGACGTAGTGGTTGTAGAAGGTGGACCCCTCGGTGAGGGGGCCGAAGGCCGAGAGGGTGGGCGAGACGAGGCCGGCCGCGTCCCGGACGCGCAGGGCGGCGTCGACCTCGATGCCGAGCGGGGCGCCGGCCGCCGTGAGCCGGCGCAGCCGGCCCCGTCCGAGCAGCCGCCCGAGCAGGTCCCGCTCCCGGCCGCCCTCCTCGGCGGCCGGGAGCTCCGCGCCGGCGAGGGCGGGCAGATGGGCGCCGACCAGCCAGTCGACCCGTACGCTCGCCTCCTCGGCGAGCCCGGTGGACACCACGTCCCAGCCCAGGTCCCGCTGTACGAGCGCGGGCGCGGGTCCCGGCCCGGGGGTGAGGACGCCCGCCTCGGCGATGGCCAGGACCTCGGCGGTGCGCTCCGCGTGCGGGCCGGTCACCAGCCGGTTGAGCTCGCCCGTGAACCGGGTGAAGAACCAGCGGGTGGACTCCGGGGTCAGGCCCGGCGCGTCCACGGCCAGCCGGATCGTCTCGCGGTGGTCGCGCAGGACTTCGAGGGCGGCCTTCAGCGGGCTGTCCTCGACGCCGATCAGCGCCTGTTCGAGGTCCTCCTGCACGCTGTGGAGGAACCACTTGGCGTACTGGACGGCGTCGGTCAGCGCCTCCTCGGGCACCCGCTCGGCGAGCAGGCCGGCGCCGGTGTGCGCGGAGCCGGGGCCGAGCCGGTCGTCCAGCTCGGCCCGCAGCAGGGGCAGCAGCTCGCGCTCGAAGTCGATCCGGCCGTCCCCGGCGGCGGTGCGCAGGGCGCGGACCGCCGCGGGGGTGAAGTGCCGGGCGGGCGGGGCCACCCGGTCGGGGTGGAACTCCGGCCGCGAGCGGTACGGGAGGCCGGAGCGGCTCACCCAGGTGATGCGGGGTTCGCGTCCGCTGGGCAGGTAGCGGGGCCGGCCGTCGGGGCCGCCGGTCAGGCGGCCGCCGCGGCCGACCGTCAGGGCGGCGATGACGTCCATCGCGGCGAGGCCGGTGCCGAGTACGGCCACCCGCGCCCCGTCGGGGACGGGGGCCACCGCGTCGGGCAGCGGGTAGGGGACGCGGATCCGGCGGTCGGCGGGCTCCGGGCGGGCGTCGCCGGGCAGGCCGTGGCCGAGGGCGAGCACCACGGAGTCGGCCTCGACGCTCCGGCCGTCGGAGAGCAGCAGCCGCTCCCCGCCGCCGGTCCGGACCACGTCGGTGACCTCGGCCCGGTGATGGGTGATCCGCACGCCGGGTCCGGCCCGGTCGGCGATCTCCCGCCAGCACCAGGCGAGGTACTCGCCGAGCACCCGCCGGGGCAGGTAGTCGGCGGGCCGCACCGGGCGGCCCCGGCCCCCGTACGACCAGCCCGAGCCGGTCCGGCCGAGGCCGCGTTCGCGGGCCCACGAGAAGAGCGTCGGCCCGCCCGGTCCGGCGTCGGGGCGGCCGAGCATGGCCGGGTCCGCGAAGCCGGTGACCTGGGCGGCGATGGTGTTCAGCAGGAGGTGGTCGGGCTGCGGGCGGTGGAGGCCGGTACCGGGGGTGCCCGGGTCGACGACCTCCACGTCCGCCCGGACGCCGTGCTCGGCGCAGAGCGCGCAGATCCGCTCCAGGACGGACAGGGCGCGCGGTCCGGCGCCGACCAGGGCGATCCGCACGGCGGCCGTGCCGGGGGCTACCACCTGCGTTCCTGACCGAAGAAGCCGGGCACCGGGACGGTCTCGCCGAGTTCGCGGGCCTGCTGGAGGACGTGCGCGCCGACCGCGAGGTCGAGGACGCCCAGGCCGAACGGGGAGAAGACGACGGCGCGGCCCGGATCGGGCTTCACCTCGCCGGTCAGCACCTGGGCCAGCGTCCCGGTGACGAACTCCCGCCCGCCGGTGAGCTGTTCGGCCAGGTGCGGGGAGGTCTGCGCCTTCATGCAGTGCTCGACGTCGTCGAGGACGTTCTCCGTGCGCAGCAGCAGCTCGGGCGGCAGGTCGCGCAGCGAGACGTTCAGCACCAGCTGCCCGGGGCGCAGCTCCGTCGTGGCCGGTACGTAGGGCCGCGCGGCGGTGGTGGCGAGGACGACCAGGTCGCAGTCGAGGGCCTCGTCGAGGGAGCCCGTCGTACGGGCGTCGAAGCCGAGGGAGCCGATGTGTCCGGCGAGCCGGGCGGCGGAGGTCTCGTCCAGGTCGTGGCAGAGCACCTCGGACGGCTGCCAGCCGGCGGCGGCGAGGTAGTCGGTGATGGTGCGGGCGATGACCCCGGCGCCGACGACGGCGGTCCGCCCGGTCAGCGCGGCCCCGCCGCCCAGGGTGCGGGCCGCGAGGGCCGCGGACGCGGCGGTGCGGGCGGCGCTGATGCCGGCCGCCTCCAGCAGGGCGACGGGGTAGCCGGTGCGGTAGTCGTTGAGGACGAGCACGGCGGAGGCGCGCGGGTTCCCCTCGGCGACGTTGGACGGGAAGCTGGCTATCCACTTGATCCCGGCCAGGTCGGTGGAGCCGCCGAGGTAGGCGGGCAGCGCGATGATCCGGGCGTCGGGCTTCTCGGGGAAGCGTAGGAAGTAGCTGTCGGGGTTGACGCTGCGCCCCTCCTCGTGGGTCAGGTACGCGGAGCGCACCAGGTCGATGACGGCGGCGCGGTCCCCGTCGAGGACGCGGGAGGCGACGCTGCCGGGGACGACGTCGAAGGTGGTGGTCATGGTGTGGTGGATCCCTCGGGTTGCTCAGGTGTGGGCGGGGGCCTGCCGCGCGGGCTCGCCGCGCCAGTCGGGCAGCCGCAGGTCGGCCCAGTCGTCGTCGTAGACGGTGTCGAGGTAGCGGTCGCCGAAGTCGGGGGAGACGACCACGATCGTGCTGTGGTCCTCCAGTTCGCCCGCGAGGCGCTCGACCCCGGCCAGGACCGTGCCGGTGGATCCGCCGACGAGCAGCCCGTAGTCGGCGGCGAGCCGGCGGCACATGCGTACGGCGTCCTCCTCGGGCACCGCGACCGTCCGGTGGACCTGGTGCGCGTCGAAGAGGCGGGGCTCGCGGCTGGAGCCGAGGCCCGGGATGTGCCGGGGGCCGGCCGGCCCGCCGAAGGTGACCGAGCCGACGGAGTCGACGGCGACGACCCGGGTCCGCGAGGGCGGCCTGAAGTAGCTGGCGCAGCCCATCAGCGTGCCGGCGGTGCCGGTGCCGACGAACAGGTAGTCGGGGTCGCCGACCGAGGTGCGGATGGAGTGGGCGGTGCGGGCGGCGTGGGTGGCCACCGACGCGGGGTTGGCGTACTGGTCGAGCCAGATCAGTTCGGGGTCCTCCGCGAGCCGCTGCTCGATGAGGCGGATCCGGGTCTGCAGGAACCCGCCGTTCGCGTCGCGCTCCCGCACGATCACCAGCTCCGCCCCGAGCACCTGCATCAGCCGCAGGCTCTGGGCGTTGGCGTTGGGGTCGGAGACCACGGTCAGCCGGTAGCGCTTGGCGGCGCAGACCATCGCGAGGGCCACCCCGAGGTTCCCCGAGGTCGACTCGATGACGCGGGAGCCCTCCCGCAGCAGCCCGCGGGACTCCAGGTCCTCCACCAGGGCGACGGCGGTCTTGAGCTTGACGGATCCGGCCGGGTTGAGCCCCTCCAGCTTCAGCAGGACGCGCAGGCGGCCGTGGAAGCCGTGGAGGTTGAGGAACAGGTCGTCGGTGACGATGTCGTGCACGCTTCCGAAGATCACGATCGCTTCCTGGACGGTTGGACGTGGACGGCGCGCGGACCGGCGGGCTGCCGGCCCGTCACTGGACGGACGCCAGGGCGACGGCGGCCGGGGCGTCGTTCGAGGAGGCGGGGACCGCGCCCCAGATGAGGGAGGCGGCGAGTCCGGTGAGCAGGACGCGGGAGAGAGAGCGCATGGCGGAGTACCCCGTTGTTCGTCGGTGGAGACGGGTCGGTTCACGGCAGGAGAGAGCAGCGCGGGAGGGGCCTGCGCCGTGGTCGGGAGGCGCGGCCCGGCTCTCGCGGACTTCTCGATCCTGGCTCGAATCCGGCCCCGTGCCCAGGTCTTCGGGGCTGCCGGATCAGGCCGTGGCCGTTCCCGGACACGCCCTTTGGTCCAGCGTTCACGCATCTCACGAACTGGTTGGTCCGGACGGCCCTGTTGTCCTTGAAGTACATTGCGCAGCCGATTGGGCACTGGTAATGCGCAACGGGGGGAAGCGATGGGGGACAACGGGATTCAGGATCGGATGCGGGTGCTGTACGCCCACGCGCTACGGCATCCCGACTGGGAGCCGCACGCGTTCGCGGACGCGCAGGGCTGGTCGAACGAGCAGGTCACGGGGGCGATCCTGCGGCTGGCGGACCTGCGGCTGCTGGGTACGAACCCGCACGCGCCCAGCGGCTGGGCGGCGGCCGCGCCGAGCGGGGCGCTGGGGCATCTGCTGGGCCACGGCCGGCAGGCGCTCGACGGTCTGACGAGGGAACTGCACCAGGTGTGGGACGCGGTCAGCCGGATCGTCGCCGACTACCACCCCGTGCACGCCGGGCAGCTGGCCGACGCCGGCACCGAACTGCTGACGGGGGCGGCCCGGGTGACCGCCGCGCTGGAGGACATCACCCGTTCCGCGAAGCAGGAGATCGTCTCCCTGCACCCGGGGAAGGCCGTGCCGCCGGAGATGGCCGAGGAGGGCCTGGCCCGCGACCGGCAGGCCCTCGCCCAGGGCATCCGGATCCGTACCGTGCACCTGCACTCCACCGCCGCCGTCCCGCACATGGCCGCCTACCTCGACGGGCTGCAGGCGCTCGGCGGCAAGGTGAAGACGGCGCAGCTGCTGCCGCTGCGGATGATCGTGGTGGACGGTTCGGCGGCGATGATCCCGGCGCCCGCCCCCGAGGGCCAGCTGGCGGCCCTGCTGGTGCACGGCGGTCCGCTGGCCCTGGTCTTCCACCAGATCTTCGAGCACTGCTGGGTGACCTCGGCCCCGCTGCCGCTGCCGGGTGCGGAGGCCGACGGCGGGGTGAGGACGCGGACGGGGCTGGACGACCGGGAGTCCACGGTGCTCTCGCTGCTCGCGGCCGGGGCGACGGACGAGGCCATCGCCCGCCGCCTGGGTGCCTCCGAGCGGACCGTACGCCGCATCGTGGCCGAACTGATGGAGCAACTCGGGGCGGGCAGCCGCTTCGAGGCGGGCGTCCTGGCCACCCGCAGCGGCTGGCTCGACCCGCAGCCCCCGCCGGCCTGAGCGGGGGCCGGGCCGGCCGGGCCTGAGCCGGACCCGCCGGCCGGAGCCCGAGACGAGCCTGGCCGGCCGCCGCCCGGTCCGGGTCAGATCCAGTCGCGCTGGGCCGCCCGCAGGCCCGCCTCGAAGCGGCTTCCGGCGCCGAGACGTTTCATCAGCTCGGCCATCATCCGCCGGACCGTCCGCAGGGACAGGCCCAGCTGGCGTCCGGCGGCCTCGTCGGTGAGCCCGCTGCCCAGCAGCCGCAGCAGTTCCTTCTCCTGGCGGGTCAGGCCCTGGTCGTCACGGTCCTGGCGGGTGCCCAGCGGTACGGCCGTCTCCCAGATCTGGTCGAAGAGCCCGGACAGTCCGACGACCACGCCCGGCTCCGTCAACTGCACCGCGCCCTTGCGGGTGTTCTCCGGATCGGCCGGAACGATGACCGTCTTCCGGTCGAAGATGAGCATGCGCACCGGCAGCGAGGGCACGGTGCGCACCTCGCCTCCCAGGTCGGTCAGCCACTCCGCGTACTCGGTGGTCGCCGAGTCGTTGCGGACGCTGTCCAGGTAGACCGTGCGCATCCGCACTCCCCGGTCGAGGGAGTCGCGGTCGAGCGGCTTACTGGCCTCAAGGCTGGCTTGAGACTGGGCGCCCCCGGGATTGAAGGTCAGGCACTCCGAGGTAGCCTCGGAGGCGAGCTCCCTGATCCGGTTCTGCACCGACTCGATGCCGAGGAACTGCTGGGCGACGCGTTGGGTCTGACCGGTGTAGAGCTCGCTGTACGTGCTCACCAGCTTGGCCATGTCGGCCTCGCAGCGGGCCACTGCCTCCTGTCTGCTCTCCAGTTCGCGCTTGCGTTCGTTGAGCAGCTCGCGCAGTCCCAACGCGGGATCGGCGGGCTGCAGTTCGTCCCCGATGGCCGATCGGTGCAGAAGGCGCAGATCGGTCAGTTTTTCCAATGACTCGCGCACATCGGCGGTGGTGATCCGGAGTCGTCGGGCGATCTCCGTGACCCCCCATGCGTGGTTCGCCAGCATGAGTCCGTATACGTCCGCGGTTTGTGCGTCCAGTCCCAGTAGTTCCAGCATGGTGTCGTTCCTTCGGTCCCCCGCCGCTCACTCTTCCTTGAGCCGCGCCGATGCGGTCAACATATGAGACGCCGCAGGTGGATGGCTACTTCCGTGCACCCTCGTTGCGAGGTTGGCACCGAGCTGCCACGAGGTTCTTCCTGCCAGCGGATCCGCTTCCACTCGGGGTCTTCCGTAAAGCAAGCTGGATGCAGAAGGAAGGAGCGGCCCGGCGGCGAACGCCGGGTTGACTCCCGCTTTACGGACGCTTTTCCAGGGGGAAAATCATGCTGCAGTTCCGTCGTCTCGCCGGTGTCGCTTCCATCGCCGCCCTCGCCGCCGCCGGTCTCTTCCTCTTCGGCCCCGCCCAGGAATCCCGGCCGGGTCAGGAAACCAGGGTTACCGCGGAGAACCAGAACTGGGACGTCATCGCCCCGGACGACGTACTGCCGGAGATCTCCATCGTCACCGAGTACCACCTGAACCAGGATTAGTCGACTCGCATGCTCATGACCGCGGTTTCCCTTCGCGCCCCGGCCGCAGGAACGGCCGGGCCGCCGGATCCGCTCCTCCTCGCCTCGTTGTTGAGGTCCGTGGCCACTCCCGCGGACGGCCTGGAACACGTGGCGGTCCGCCCCTCCGACGGGTGCGTCCAGCTCGTCCTGTTCCAGACGGTCTCCGATGTACTGGAACCACCGGCGTCAGGCGACAGTATTTGCCGCCGGGCACTGGAGATAACCCAACAGCTCAGTGGCTGGACCGTGGAAACCCAAAGGTAGAACACGGCCCCACGGTTCATTCAGGGGATTCACCATGGCTATCAGCGTCATTGTCGGCGGCAGCCGGGTTCTCTTTCTTGAGGCGCTCGTCGAAGCCCTCCGATCGTCGGGCGGCATAGAGGTAATCGCCGCGGAAACCGACCCTCAGCACGTCCTGTCACTTGTTCACCGTCATTCGCCCGATGTCGTCCTGCTGGAAGACACCCCGGTGGGCGATGACGTACTGCGTCTCGCGTCGGCGGTACGGGCCAGGGTGCCCGCCTGCGGAATCGTGCTGATGATGGCCGGAAATCGCCCTGCGGTGGTGGGCCGCGCGATGGCGGCCGGAGTGCACGGCATCGTCCCGACCGACACGGGGCTGCCCCGGCTGATCGCCACCCTCAAGGGCGTGGCGGCGGGCTGCGTCACGATGGCTCCGTCGCTGGCCAGCAGTGCGATGGGGCTGGGCAACCCGGGTACCGGGCCGACGACGAAGCTGAGCACCCGGGAGTCCCAGGTGCTGCGGCTCACGGCCGGGGGGGCCACCGTCAAGGAGATCGCGGCGGAGCTCTACCTGGCGGCCGGAACCGTACGCAACGTCACCTCGGCCTCCATCAAGAAGCTCGGCGGCCGCAACCGCTTCGACGCGGCCCGGATCGCCGTGGAGCAGGGCTGGATCTGAACCGGGCACTTCCCTGCCGTACGGCGAAGGGCGCGCCCGGTGTTCCCGGGCGCGCCCTTCGCCGTACTCGGGGCTACGCCTTGCGGCCGGCCCGCCAGCCGGTGAAGGCCGAGCCCGCCCAGAGGACGGCCGCGCAGCCCAGGCCCGGGACGTACCGCCAGGCCTCCTTCTCCGCCCCCAGCCCCAGGACGGCGACGGCGGCGAGGGCGACGGTGGCCAGCATCGCGGCGCCGACCCAGCGCAGCATCGGGGCGCGCAGGGTCTTGGCCATCGGGAAGAAGTGCGCGCCGACCACCAGGGCCGACCAGCTCAGCATCATCTCGGGGCGGTCCAGGCCGGTGCGTATGTAGTTGTTGCCCGCACCGAGGACGGCGACCTCGATCAGCAGCACGGTGAGGAACTTCGGGCCGCCGCCGCCCGGTGCCGGCGGAGTGCCCTTCTCGCCGGCGGGGGTGCGCCGGGCCAGGAGGAAGAGACGGGCGACCGCCGAGGCGCTCGCGGCGAACAGCAGCGCGCCGGCCGCGAGGACGAACGGGCGGGCCGCCCCGTGCACCACGGCCTGCCCCAGGGCGAACCACATCACGCCGAAGCCGGTGCCGATGAGCGTGGCCCGGCCACCGTTGCGGAGCTGGTCCCGTCGGGTCCTGGCGACGGGTCGGGCGGCGGTCTTTTCCACGGGTGTTGCCTCCTGAGTGCGTGGGTTTTACATCTTCTCGCAGCGGGTGAACCGGCCCTCCCACGGCGACCGGTTGCGGCGGTCTACCGGAAGAATCCGGCCAGTTCGGCCTTGAGGATCTTCCCCGTGGGCCCGACGGGATAGGCCTCGGTGAACACGATCCGGCGAGGGTACTTGTACCGCGCCAGCCGCTCCCCGCTCCAGGCGGTGATCTCCTCGGCCAGCCGCGGGTCCGGCCGGACGCCCGGCACGGTCCGCAGCACCGCGCCGACCTCCTCGCCGAGCCGTTCGTGGGGCAGGCCGACGACCGCGGCCTGGGCCACCGCCGGGTGGGCCAGGAGGACTTCCTCCACCTCGCGCGGGTAGACGTTGTAACCGCCGCGGATCACCACGTCCTTCTTGCGGTCCAGGACGCGCAGGTAGCCGTCCGCCTCCCGCGTCCCGATGTCCCCGGTGCGCAGCCAGCCGTCCACCAGCACCTCGGCGGTGGCCTCGGGCCGGTTCAGATAGCCGGCCATCAGCCCGTGGCCGCGGACCACGATCTCCCCGCGCTCGCCCGCCGGCAGCAGCCGGATCCGCCGCGCCTCGTCGGCGGCCGCGATGGCGACCTCGACGCCGGGGATCGGCAGGCCGACCGTCCCGGGCCTGCGCTCCAGCCCCGGCTGGTTGTAACTCACGCTGGGGGAGGTCTCGGTGAGCCCGTAGCCCTCGTAGACGGGGGCGCCCAGCGCCTCCTCGACGCGCCGCAGCACCGCCGGGGGCAGCGAGGAGCCGCCCGAGTAGGCGCGCCTCAGCGGGGGGCGGCGCGGATCGCGTCCGGCCGCGTCCAGCAGGGCCAGGTACATGGTCGGCACGCCCATGACGACCGTGCACCCGTGGGCGGCCATCAGGTCCAGTGCGCGCGCGCCGCAGAAGCGGGACATCAGCACCAGGGTGGCGCCGGCGTGGAAGCACACGCCCATCCCGCAGATCTGGCCGAAGGTGTGCGACAGCGGCAGCGTGCCGAGGAGCACGTCGTCCGCCTCGAAGGCGAAGGGGGTGCGGGCGGTGGTCGTGATGTTCATGAGCACGCTGTGGTGCGTGAGCATCACGCCCTTGGGCGCTCCGGTGGTGCCGGAGGTGTAGAGGACGACCGCGACGTCCCGGGGGGCGCGCGGGACCAGCCCCGCGAGGGGCTCGGACCGCTCCGCCTCCCGGTCCAGCCGGGGGAGTTCCCCGGTTCCGTCCGGCCCGTCGCCGTCGCCGTCCCCGTCCCCGTCGCGCAGGCCGAGCAGCGTCACCCCCGCCGCCCGGGCGACGGCGGCCGCCTCGGGCAGCAGGGAGTCCGCGCAGACCAGGGCCACGGCCCCCGAGTCCCGCAGGACGTGGGCGATCTCCGGGGCCCGGGAGTGCTCGTGGACCGGTACGGCGGTGCAGCCCAGGGCGAGGGTCCCGTAGTAGGCCATCGGGAACGCCGGGGTGTTGGGCAGCAGCAGCGCGACCCGGTCCCCGGCGCCCAGACCCCGGGCGCGCAGCGCGGCCGCGTACCGCAGGGCGCCGTCCCAGAGCTCCGCGTAGGAGTACGAGCGGTCCCCGAAGACCAGCGCGGGGTGCGCGGGCCGCCGGGCGGCCGACTCCGCCAGGACGGACGCCACCGACGAGGACGAGGACGCCTCGCTCATGCGCCGGTCCGCGGCAGGCCCAGTTCGAGCCAGACCGTGTCGAGCGCCTCGACGAACTTCTCCACCTCGGCCGGCTCGGGCAGCGCGCCCGGCGCGATGCGCAGGATCTCCTCGCCGGTCTTCACGCTCGGCGCGTTGATGGACTGGACGTAGATCCGGTACCGCTCCAGCAGCAGCGCCGAGGCCTTCTTGCAGGCCGCGTCCTCGCCGATCAGCACCGACACGATGTGCGACTCGTCCGACAGGAACGGGATGCCCCGCTCCCGCAGCAGCCCGTGCAGCAGCCGCGCGTTGCGGTGCAGCGCGGTCCGCTCGGTGTCCGAGCCCGCCAGGTGGCGTACGGCGGCCAGCGCGCCCGCCGCGACCGCCGGCGGGAGGGAGGTGGTGAAGACGAACGGCCGCGACAGGGTCCGTACGGCGTCGATCAGCGCGGCGGGGCCCGCGATGTAGCCGCCGGCGGTGCCGAAGCCCTTGCCGAGGGTGCCCATAACCACGTCGATCTCGTCGGCCAGGCCCTCGCGGGCCGCTATGCCGGCGCCGCGCGGCCCGTACATGCCCACCGCGTGGACCTCGTCGAGGAAGATCGTCGCCCCGTACCTGCGGGCGATCTCGGTGACCTCGCGGATCGGCGCGACGTCGCCGGACATCGAGTACACCGACTCCAGCACGATCAGCTTCGGCCGCTCCGGCGCCTCGGCCGCGATCAGCTCCTCCAGGTGCGCGGCGTCGTTGTGGCGGAAGATGCGCTTGGCCGCGCCGCTGTGCCGCAGCCCGTCGATGATGGAGGCGTGGTTCAGCTCGTCCGAGAAGACCACGCAGTCCGGGACCGCGCCCGCGATCACCGTCAGGGCGCCGTCGTTCGCGGTGTAGCCGGAGGTGAACAGCAGCGCCGCCTCCTTGCCGTGCAGCGCGGCGAGTTCCGCCTCCAGCTGGACGTGGACGTGGTTGGTGCCGCCGATGTTGCGGGAGCCGCCGGAGCCGGCGCCGTAGCGCTCCACGGCGTCCCGCATCGCCGCCATGACCTGCGGCTGCTGGCCCATGCCGAGGTAGTCGTTGCTGCACCAGACGCTGATCTCGGCGGTGGCGTCGGCCGGGTCGGCGGAGGTGGAGGCGCTGGGGAAGCGGCCGGCCCGGCGGCCGAGCTCCAGGAACTCGCGCTTGCCGTCCGCGATCGCGGCGGCGGCGCGGTCCGTGAAGAACGCCAGGTGGGCCTGGGGGGACGCCTGGGGGGCCGGGGTGGTGGAAGTCGTCACGATGTCAGCTCGCTTTCTTCGTCAGTTCGAGGCCGCGCCGGAGACCGCCGCGCCCCGCAGGCGCCCGTGGTCGGGTTTTCCGGATTCGGTCAGGGGGAGTTCGGGCCACCGCACGATCCGCGCGGGTGCGTGGGCGGCGGAGAGTTCTTCGGCGACGTGCCGGCGCAGCTCGTCCGGCTCGCAGGGGACGCGCAGCACCACGGCGGCGTGCACGGCCTCACCGGTGACCGGGTCGGGCATCCCGAACACCGCGCAGTCGGCGACGGAGGAGTGGGTCAGCAGGGCGCGTTCCACCTCGGCGGGACGGACCTTGACCCCGCCCGCCTTGACGACGCGCCCGATGCGGTCGACGAGGTGCAGGCAGCCGTACGCGTCCCAGTGCCCGAGGTCGCCGGTCCGCAGCCAGCCGTCCGGCAGCAGGACGGCGGCGCTCTCGGCGGGCAGGCCCTGGTAGCCGGTCATCGCGTACGGGGAGCGCACCTGGACCTCGCCGGCGGCGCCGGGCGGGACCTCGCGGCCCGTGTCGGGGTCGCAGACGCGGACCTCGACCCCCGGGAACGGCCGGCCCACGCTGGGCAGGAGCTCCGTTTCGAAGTGGTCGAGCTGGTCCAGCAGGGTGATCCGGCCCGCCTCGGTGGAGCCGTAGCACTGCACGAGGCGCGGGCCGAAGAGCCGTACGGCGGAGGCCAGTCGGGCCGGGGAGGCCACGCAGCCGCTGTAGATGAGCTGGCGCAGCGCGGACAGGTCGGTGCCGGGCGTGTCCGGGTGGTCCAGCAGCCGGTACAGCTGCGGGACGGTCAGGTAGACGCGGGTGATCCGCTCGACGGCCAGGGCGGTGAGCACCTCGGCGGCGTCGAAGCGGTCGTGGACGACGAGGGAGCCGCCGGAGGCGAGGACCACGTCGGCCATGACGGCGACGGTGTGGCTGGTCGGGGTGACGATCAGCATCCGCTCCTGGGGCCGCCCCGCGAGGGTGGCGGCGTCGAGGAGCACGAGCCGGTTCCAGGCGGCGAAGGACTGCCGCACGCCCTTGGGGCGGCCGCTGCTGCCGCTGGTGTAGGTGATCACCGCGCAGTCGGGGACCTGCGGCGCCGGCGGGGCCGGCAGTTCCTGGTCGTCCTCGGTGCCGGTGCCGGTGGCGGTGTCGAGCACCGCGACGGACGGCGACTGCGGGAGCAGACGGGCGAGTTCGGCCCCGCGCTCGGCGTGGGCCGCATCCGTCACCAGGACGGAGACCCCGCATTCCGCGAGGAGCGCGGCCTGTTCGGCGGCCGGCAGCGGCAGGTCCGAGCCGGGGTTCACCGACCGTACGTACATCACGCCCGCGCCCAGGAGATGGGCCGCGTACCGCGCGGTGAAGGTCAGCGGGTGGTTGGCCCCGGTGAGGATCCCCACCGTGGTGCCCGGCCCGGCACCGGCCGCGCGGAGCGCGTCGTGGGCCCGGTGCACGGAGCGGACGAGCGCGGCCCCGTCGAGGGAGCCGGCCCGTCCTCGGATGCGGGTCTGCCGTGGGGCCCGGGCGAGTACGTCGAGCATCCGGGAGACGTAGTGCCCCTGCGTAGTGGATCGTCCGGTCACGCCATTCTCGTTCCCTGCGAAGACGGGTCCCTCGCATGCTCGACCGGCGGAGGGGGCCCGGACAAGGTTTTCCGGAGTGGCGCTGACACCGGTCACGCGAGGTCGTGACATTTGTCATCCCGGCCGCCCGCACCACCATGAGGGGAATCGTGCGCGCGTACACGTAAAGGGCCCGCATGACGAATGTAACGGGGGGTCATTACCTGTGTCAGGGGAAGTCCTCAAGGTCTTCCGGAAGCCGATTCGAGCGAGCAATGATTCTTCTCGTCAGGCCAACCGGCCAGGCAAACGGAAAACCTGAAAGGGAATTCACATGGACAAGAACCTGGGCACCGAGGACTTCGCTTCCTTCGAGCTGGACGAGATCGAGGTCCTGGACGTCGCCGAGGGTGCGGCCCTCCCCGAGGTCGGCGCCTCCAGCGGTGACTGGCTGTGCTGCTCCTCGTCGTCCTCCTCGTCCTGCTGCTGAGCTGACGACGGCAGAACGCCGAAGGCACGTCTGAGCAAGGCGCCCCGCCCTCCGTCGCAAGACGGTGGGCGGGCGCCTGCCCCGCCCCCCCGTGAAATCAGAGAAAGGGAAATTCGCATGGACAAGCTGAGCGCCGAGGACTTCGCTTCCTTCGAGCTGGAGGACCTTGAGGTACTCGACGTGGTCGACGGTGTCGCCCTCCCCGAAATGGGCGGCTCCCGGGGCGACTGGCTCTGCTGCTCGTCGTCGTCCGCCTCGTCCTGCTGCTGAAGCGGATCCAGCACCCCGGAGCCCCTCGCGAGGCGCTCCGCTGAACGAGAGGTGACCCTCATGGAAGGCGCCCCGAACGAGCGCACGATCGGTATGCGCTTTCATGCGCAATCACCGATCGGACCCGCATGGATTTCGCAGGTGATGGCACCCGTGGTGCGATCCCTGCGCATCGAGCACAACGCCACCGTGGCCTATCTGGCCCGTGGCTGGAAGCACGGCCCGCACGTCGAGCTCATCGCCCGCGGCCCGGACGGAATCCCGTGGCAGGACATCGCCGGCTCCATCGACTGGCGGCTGGAGGAACTCCCCGAACTCATGACGGGGGAGCAGTACCTCGCCCAGGCCCGTGAACTGGGCCGCCTGGAGCGGGTGGAGCCCCCGTACCTGCCGCTGCACCCGCGCGGCACCGTCGAGTTCTTCGACCGGCCCGCCGGCATCACCTGGCCCGAAGCCCTCGAAGCCCCCCGCGACCTGGCACTGACCCGCATGTTCACCCCCCTGGCCCGGCTGATGGACCTCGCCGCCGGCCGGGACGCAGGCGTTCCCGTGACGGCCCTCGCCGAGGCGTTCACCGCCCTGTGCACGGCCCACCCGGGCGGCCCCGCCTACGGGGTGTTCTCGCTGCGCTCGCACGCCGAGGCCTTCCTGCACTGGGCGAGCTCCGTCAAGGACCCGCGCCCGTCCTTCGCCCGCAGGCGCGAAGCCGACGCGCCCATGCTGCGCGCGGTGGTCGAGCGGGCCCGGGACGGTGCCGAAAGCTCCGAAGCCGCCGAGTTCCGGGCGGCGTTCGCGTACGGCATGGGCGTCTTCGACACCGCGGCGGCCCGCGGCGACCTCAGCGCCGAGCTGCTCGACGGGCTGGCCCCCGTCACGGACCGCGCGGCCACGGCCCCGCCCGGACACCGCGGACCCGTGAGCGAGGGCCGCAGCGAGTTCCACGCGACCTTCGCCGAGAGCCGGGTCTCGGACCGGACCCCGTCCTGGTTCGCCTCGTACCGGCTCCTCATCAACCTGTTCTACAGCCGGCTCCCCCTGCTCGGCGTGACACCCGTCCAGCGCTACTACCTGTGCTTCGCCATCGCCGAGACGGTCGACGAGGTGTACGGGGAGGGCTGGCGCGAGCGGCTGCGGCGTGCAGCGGAGAGGAAGGCGGCGTGAGCGCGCTCAGCTGGCCCGGCACCGAGACCGAGACCGACACCGACACCCGGACGGGGAGGACCGCGGACGACGCGGACTTCGCCATCCGCACCTCCGGCCTGCACAAGGCGTACGGCGCCCACGTCGCCGTGGAGTCCGTGGACCTGGAGGTGCGCCGCGGCGAGGTGTTCGGCGTGCTCGGCCCCAACGGCGCCGGCAAGACGACCACCATCGAGATCCTGGAGGGCTTCCGGCACCGCTCCGGCGGCTCCGTCACCGTCCTCGGCGAGGACCCCGGCCAGGCCGGACGCGCCTGGCGCAACCGCATCGGCATCGTCCAGCAGAGCGGCACCGACCACGAGGGCTGGCGGGTCGGCGAACTCGTCGAGCAGATCGGCCTGTGCTACTCCGACCCGCTCCCCGTCCGGGACGCGCTGGAGCTCGTGGACCTCGCCGACCGGCCCCAGGCCGTCCTGGGCTCCCTCTCCGGCGGCCAGCGCCGCCGCCTGGACCTGGCCCTCGCGGTCGTGGGCCGCCCCGAACTGCTCTTCCTCGACGAGCCGACCACCGGGCTGGACCCGCAGGCCCGCCGCGACTGCTGGAGCATGATCGAGCGGCTCCGCGACGAGGGCACCACCGTGCTGCTCACCACCCACTACCTCGACGAGGCCGAACGGCTCGCGGACCGCGTGGCGGTCCTCGCCGGCGGCCGCGTACGGGAGGTCGCGCCGCCCGCCGAACTGGGCGGCGGCGACGCCGGGACCGAGGTGTCCTGGCGCGAGGACGGCCGCACCCGCACCGTCACCACCGCCGAGGTCGGACCCGTCCTGGAGGACCTGCGCGCCCGGCTGGGCACGGACGTCCCCGGACTGGAGATCCGCCGCCCCTCCCTGGAGAGCCGCTACCTGCGGCTGATCGAGGACGCCGGCCGCCACCGCGCCGACGACGACACGCACGGAAGGAGCAGGACCCGATGACGCCCACCACGACCCTCCGGGCCGCCGCCCCGGCCGCGGCCCCCGCCGCCGCCGGCACGGCCCCGGCCCAGGGCTCCGCGAAGGCCCCGATCGGTGCCGTCGCCGCCCGCGGCCCGCTGCCGGGCGTCTTCCGCACCGGCGTCCTGCGCGCCCGCGCCGAACTGCGGGTCTTCTTCCGCAACCGCACCGCCGTGGCCATGAACATGGCGCTGCCCGTGGTCCTGATGCTGCTCTTCGGCTCGATCTTCACGATGAAGGCCGGCGACCACACCGTCTCCATGCACGACGTGGTCGTGGCCGGCGTCCTCGCCTCGGGCGTCATGTCCGCCGCGTTCGGCGTCCTGGCCACAGGTATCGCCCTGGAGAGCGGCGACGGCTCGCTGAAGCGGCTGCGCGGCACCCCGTTCGCGACGGGCGGCTACTTCCTCGCCAAGACCGTCCTGGTGCTCGTCCTGGCCCTGCTCCAGTCCGTCGCCGTCCTGGCCCTGGCCGTGGCCGTGTTCGACTTCCAGCTGCCCACCACCGCCGGCCGCTGGGCCACCCTGGCCTGGGTGTTCCTCCTCGGTTCCGCCGCCACGGCCCTGCTGGGCATCGCCGTGGGCTCCCTGATCACCGACCGGCGGACGATCACCGCGGCCGTCCAGTTCCCGTTCGTGCTGCTCCAGTTCGTCTCCGGGGTCTACTACTCCTTCGCCGGCCTGCCCGACACCGTGCAGCGCATCGGAGCCCTCTTCCCGCTGAAGTGGATGGCCCAGGGCATGCGGGCGGCGCTGCTGCCCGACGACATGGCCGCGCTGGAGCCCGCGCACAGCTGGGAACTCGGCCGGGTCGCCCTGGTGCTCGGCGCCTGGGTCGTCGGCGGCCTGCTGCTGTGCGTCGCCGCGCGCACGCACCGGATCCGGAAGGACTTCCGGTGACCCTCACGGACGACCGCCCGCCCATCCTCGGGGCCACCGCCGGGGAGAACACCCCGGTGAGCGCCCCCGGGACCGCCGAGGGGCACGCCGCTGCCGGGGCCACCGCCGGGGAGATCCCCCCGGTGAGCGCCCCCGCGGCCGCCGGCGGGCACACCGCAGCGGAGGCCACCGCCGGGGCGGACACCCCGGTGAGCGCCTCCGCACACGCCCCGGGGCAGCCCCCGGTGGAGCGGACCGAGCCCGTCTGGATGCTGCGCGTCAACCCCCTGCGCCGCACCCGCCTCGCCGACCCGGCCCTCGCCGGCGTCCTCGGCGAACTGGCCCGCGTCGAGGCCGAGCTGGCCGTGCGGGCCACCGCCTGCACCGACGCCCTGTACGAGCGGATCGGCGCGGCCCCCGCCGACGAGCGGGCCGCACTGGTCGCCGTACGCCGGGCCGTGCACAACGACCGGGTCCCGGCCACCCCGCCGGACCCGGCCCCGGCCGAGTTCCTCGCCTGGCTGGAGCTGCGCGTCCTGCGCGACGGCCTCCTCGCCGAGGCGGCCGAGGAACACCCCCGGGCGCTGGCCCGCGAGCGCGGCACCCTCTCCGGACTCCTCGGGGACGAGGACCTGCTGCGCTCGCTGGCGCTGCTGGCCCCCGAGGTCCACCGGGCGGCCGTCCGCTACCGCGAGGGCACCCTGTCCCGGGCCGCCAAGTCCGAGCGCGGGCTGCTCCAGTACGTGACCCGGGCCATGATGCGCACCAGCCCGCTCGCCCGCTTCACGGCGGTCGGGCTGGCCGTCCCCTCACCGGACGGCGCCCGCCCCGACGAGGTGTCCTTCACCGGCGCCCGGTCCTTCCCGCACCTCGACCAGGCGATGCTCGGCTACGCCGCCCGCAGCGGCGACCCGGCGGCCCCGCCGGGCCCCGGCACCTGGGTACGGCAGTCGCCCAGCCTCTCCCCGGGCCCCGGACCGGACCGGATCTCCTTCGTGAAGCTCGGCGACGACAGCAGCCGGCTGCTGTCGACCGCCCTCACCGACCCCCTGCGCCGGCTCCTCGACGCCACGGACATGGGCCCCCGAACCGTCGGCGCGATCGCCGGCGACGTCGCCCGTGCCCTCGGCACCACCCCGGAGCAGGCCACCGGCATCGTCCTGGGCTCCCTGAACGCCGGACTGCTGTGCACGACGGACGGACCGGAGGACTGCGCCGACGACCCGCTGGCCGCAGCCCCCCACACCGCCCTGCGGGACGCCGTGGCCGGACTCGCCGGCACCGGGCACGCCGAACGCGGCGAGGCCCTGCGCGGCATCGGCGCCCTCACCTCGGCGCTGACCGAGCAGGCCCGCCGCCCGGCCGTGCTCACCGTCTCCGAGAACTACCTCCTCGCCCCCGCCGAGGTCGACACCCGAGGCCTCGACCGGCAGCTGCGCGACCTCGCGCACGCCATGGAGTTCCTGTCCGCCTTCGACCGGCTCCACGACATCCGCGCCGTGCTCACCGACGTGTTCGTCGAGCGTCACGGCCGCGGTGCCTCCGTACGCCTCACCGACCACGCCCGCCACCTGGTGCGCGCGGTCAACGAGCGGGTGGTGTCGGGCAGCGACGGTCTCGCCGCGCTGCGCGTGCTGCGCACCCGGCTGCTCGGCGAACTCCGCGCAGACCTCGCCGGCCGGCGCGGTGACACCGAAGTGGTGTGGGACCCCGCATGGCTGGCGGAGCTCGCCGCGCCGCTGCCCGAGCGGTTCCGCCGGGACGCCATCGCCTACAGCGTCCTGGTCCAGCCCGCCGGCGACCGGCTGGTGGTCAACGACTCGTACCCCGGCCACGGCATGCTCTACGGCCGCTTCCTCGGCCACGACGCCGAGCTCGGCGGTCAGGCCCTGTCCCGGCTGCGCCGCCGCCTCCAGGAGCGGCACGGCGCCCACGGCACCGTCCTCGTCGAGGACCGCGGACTGCACGGGGTCAGCGTCAACGCCCACGCGCCCGTCCTCGACCGGGGGCTCGGCGCCGACGACTGGTACGGGCTGCGGCTCGTCCACGACCCGGACCTCGACGAGCTGTACGTGGCCGACGAGGACGGCCGCAGGCTGCACGTCCTCACCCTCGGCACCGGACACCCCGAGATCCTGCCGCCCCCGCTGCGCCTGGCCAACTGGCTGGTCATGGGCGGACGGCTGCTGCCCGACCTGGGCATGCCCGGCGGCCTCGGCGGCCCCGGCCCCGGCGGGGTGCCCACCGAGCCGAGCACGCCCCGGCTGCTCGCCGGCTCCGTCGTCCTCCAGCGCCGCCGTTGGTACCCGGGCGAGGACTTCGAGCAGGCCGTCAAGCAGGGGCCCGGCGAGGCCGACCGGCTGCTGGCGCTGGCCCGCTGGCGCGCCCGCCACGGGGTACCGGCCGAGGTCGTCCTCAAGCCCACCCCCGCCATGGGCGCCCCCTCCGGCGGCGACACCGGCGCCCGTTCCACCGCCAAGCAGCGCAAACCGCAGTACGTCGACCTCGACAGCGCCCTGCTCGGCCGCGTGCTGCCGCGCTTCCTCGACCGCGACGGCAGCGGCTTCGTGGAGGAGGCCCTGCCCGCCGCGGGCGCGTCACCGCACGCCTACGAGTGGGCGGTCGAGATCAGCAGGCCGTCCGGCGGACGGTTCACCTACACCCGGCCCGGCGACGGGCCCACCGACGACCCGGCACCCGAACGGCACCGGCACTTCAAGGACCAGGGAGAGCGATCATGCGGATGAGACTGCGCCCGGCCCTGCACTACGCACCGGTGCGGGACGGCGTCTACTTCGGAGCCGAGGGGACCTCGTTCGTGGTGCGGGGCCCGGCGGCACTGTTCAAGGTCGCCGACGTGTGCGTCCCGCTGCTGGAGGACGGCGCGACCGAGGACTCCCTCGTCGCCGCCCTCGGCAACGAGGCCGCCCGGCCCGTGGTGACCACGCTGCTGAACACCTTCAGCCGGCAGGGCCTGCTCCTGGACCCGGACGCGCTCAGCGTCCCGGAGCCGGACGCCGGCACCCGCGAGCGCTACCGCGACGTCCTCGCGGACCTGGAGACCCTGCACGAGGACCCGTACGCGGCGTTCGAGCGGCTGCGCGCCGCCACCGTGCTGGTCTCCGGCCCCGCCGGGTTCGTGCTGCCCGCCGCCCGCGGGCTCGCCCGGACCGGCGTCGGCCGCCTGGTGCTGGCCGTGCCGGGCCCGGACGCGCCCGCCGTCGCCGACACCGCCGGGCGGCTGGGCGCCGAGCTGCTGCCGCTGACGCCGGAGGGCGTGGGCGTGGCGGACGCCGACGCGGCGATCGTCTTCGCCCCGGGCGAGCTGCTCGACGCGGCCGTGGCCCGGCAGGCCGCGCTGCTGCCGGAGGGCTGCGCGATCGTCCCCGTACGGCAGGACGAGCGCTTCCACCTGGTCGGCCCGCAGGCCGGCGGCGCCCCCGGGCACCGCGCGGCGGTGGCCGCCCGGGTCGCCCACTGGGCCGACGCCGCCCCCCTGGGCGCGGCGGCCGGCGCGCTGGCCGGCGCCCTCGCCGGACAGCTGGCGTACCGGGTACTGACCGGCACCGCCGGCACCCCGGGCGGGACGGCGTACGTGGTCCACGGCGCCGAACTCAACGCCACCCGCATCGACCTCCCGTCCCCGGACGCCGCCGACGCCTCCGCGGCCGACGCCGGCGCCGCGGCTGAACCCGGCCTCGACCGGGGTGGCGACCTCGACGAGGCCGTGGCCCACGTCCAGGCCGTCGCCGCGCCGTGGACCGGCCCGTTCGCGCTGGTCACCCCCGAGAACCTGCCGCAGCTGCCGCTGGGCGTCGCCGAGGCCGAGCACCGGGACGGCACCGCCGGCTCCGTCGCCGCGTGGGGCGGCAACCAGCGCTCCTCCTCGGTGGCCGTCGCCCTCGCCGCCCTGCGGGCCCAGCAGCACCCCGGCCCGGACGCCGTGGCCGCCGCCGGCACCACCGAGGAGCGCTGGCTGCTCGACGGCACCCTGCGGCTGCTCGCCGAGCGGGCCGAACCCGCCGGGGACGCCCCGGACTTCGCCGACCTGGACAAGGCCGCCCAGGTGCTCTGGCGCACCCTGGAGGACCACGAGTTCGTCACGGTCGGGCTGAGCCTGCTCCGGGTGCCGGGTGTGGACTGGCCGCTGGCCGTGGTCCACGACCGCGCCACCGGCCGGGACGTCGCCTCCGCCTGGGGCCCCGACCGCGCCAGCGCGGCCGTCGCCGCCCTCAGCACCGCCCTGACCCGCGTCCAGACCCGGCGCATCCGCGGCCGCGAGCTCGTGACCGCCGGCCCCGACACCACCGCCCTGCTGCACGCCGGGTCCGCCGAACTGGCCGCCCTGGCCGAGCAGACCCGGCTGTGGACCACCCCGTCCGGGCAGCGCGCCGCCGACCCGGTCCTGGGCGAGACCCCGCTGTGGTTCGGCACCGTGACGGCCCGCCCGGCCACCGACTCCGTAGCCGAGGCCCTCCCGAAGGAGGCCCTGGCATGACGACGACCCTCACCTCGACGGCCCCGGCCGACCTCGCAGACCTCGCCGACCTGGCCGGGCTCCCCGGCCCGGCCGGGCTCGCCGGGCTGGACGGGATCCTGCGCCGGTACGCCCGTGCGGTCGGGCTGCCCGAAGGGGCCGTCGGGCTGTACACCGAGTGGGACCTCGAACGCGAGCGGGCCCTGTACCGCGCCGCCCGCGAGGAGGGCCGGGCCTACCTGTCGGTGCGGTTCGTCGGGAGCGAGGCCCAGGTCGGCCCCCTCTGGGCGCCCGGCACCGACTCCGGCTGCCCCGGCTGCGCCGAGACGCGGGCCCGCATCGCCGTCGACCACCCGCTGGCGGACCGCCTCGACCACCCCGTCCGCGCCGCCCGGCCGGCGCAGCCCTTCCTCGCCGAAGCGCTCATCGCCGCCCTGGACACCCTCACCGAGCACCCCCTCGCCCCCGGCGAGCTGCTCGCGGTGAGCGGCTCCGGCGTCTCCCGCCACCGGATCGTGCGCACCTTCAACTGCGCCGTCTGCGCGGAGCCCGCCACCGCCCCCGACCCGGCGGCCCGGCCGCCCCGGCTGGTCCTCGACGACCCCGCCGCCTCCCCCGACGACCCGGTGCGCGGCACCGGCGGCGACGCCCTGCTCGCGCCGGGCGCGCTGCGCCGGCGCCTGGTCGACGCGCGCTTCGGCCCGGTCCTCCAGGTCATGCGCGACCTCGACGCCCCGTACGCGATGAGCAACGCGGTGCTGCCCGAGTCACCCGCCCACGGCTACGGCCGGGCCCTCACCTTCGACCGCGCCGAGTCCGTCGCGGTCCTGGAGGCGTACGAGCGCATGGGCAGCTTCCCGCACCACGGGCAGGTCCTCACCGGCCTCTCCTACCGGGACGTCGCCGACCGCGCCCTCGACCCGGTCACCCTCGGCACCTACACCGAGGAGCAGCTCGCCCACCCCCTCTCCCGCGTCATCCCGAGCACGCCCGACACCCCCATGGACTGGGTGTGGGGCCACGACCTCGACACGGGCGAACCGCTCCTCGTCCCCGCCGAGATCGGCTTCTACCGCTACGAGTACCTGCACCGCCACGACCGTCACGGCGCCCGCCGCGACCAGCACGCCGACCGCCGCCGCAGCCACTTCCCGGACTCCTCCAGCGGCTGCGCCCTCGGCTCCGGGCTCACCGAGGCGGCCCTGCACTCCCTCCTCGAACTCGCCGAGCGGGACGCGTTCCTGCTGTCCTGGCACCGCGCACAGCCGCTGCCCGCCATCGACCCGGCGAGCCTGGACGACCCGGTCTCGCGCCGGCTCCTCGACACCATCGACATCCACGGCTACGACGCCCACCTGCTCGTCGCCACCCAGGACATCGACATCCCCCTGGTGTGGGCGATGGCCGTCAACCGGACCGGCGGCCACCCCGCCAGCTGGTCCGCCGCCGGCTCGGGCGCCGACCCGGAGTCCGCCGTGCGCGCCGCGCTCTGGGAGCTCACCCAGATGTGCACCCGGCCCCCGGCCGACCCCGAGGCGGGCGCGGCGATGGTCGCCGACCCCTGGCAGGTCGACCTGCTGGAGGACCACGTCGACCTGTACAACCGGCCCGAGACCCTGCCCCGGGTCACCGCCGTCCTCGGCGGCCCCCGGGTCACGCTCCAGGAGGCCTTCCCCGACTGGCCGGACCGCCTGCTGCGGGCCGCCGGCGGCACCGTACGGGGCGCGCTGGACTTCGTACGGGCCCGGTTCGCGGACGCGGGCCTGGACCGGATCGTGCTGGTCGACCAGTCCACCCGCGACCACACCGACCTCGGCCTGGCCGTGGCCAAGGCGGTCGTGCCCGGGATCCTCCCGATGTGCTTCGGCCACAGCCAGCAGCGCCTCGCCGGCCTGCCCCGGCTCACGGCCGCGCTGCGCGGCACCCCGCAGGAGCACCGCAACGCCCCGTACGACCCCCACCCCTTCCCCTGAGAGGCCGCACCCCATGACGACGGACACCCTGTCCCGCCGCGTGCTGCGCTACGCCCACGCGCAGGGCACCGGCCGCTCACAGTTCCCCACCCCGGCCCAGGTCGCCGAGGCCTCCGGGCCGCTCCCCGACGGGGCGGCCGGGGCGGCCGCCGCCACGCTGCCGTACGGCACCACCGAGCTCCTGGAGCGCGCCGCGTTCCCGGCGGGGCGGATCGCGGGGGCGGACCGGCCGGCCGAGCGGGCGCTGCTCACGGCGTTCGGGCTGCAGCGGGGCGAGCTGACCAATCCGTACTTCGAGCACCGTTCCCTGCCCTCCGTACGCAGCCTCTTCCCGGTGCACGCCTTCCTCACCGGCGAGGGCCCCGCCCGGGTCCTCGACGTGCACCGGCACGCACTGGCGGAACTCCCGGGCGCCGCCCGGGACGAGGCCCGGCGCATCCTCCTGGCCGGCCGCTACACCCGCCTCCCGGCCTTCTACGGCCCCCTGCGCGGCACCCTCACCGAGCTGGAACTGGGCATCTCGCTGCGCTCGCTGGCGGTGGGCCTGGACCTCTTCGGCCTGGAGGGCCGGCTCACCCTTCCCACGTCGGGCGAGGCCCTGACGTCCCTGGGCCTCGCCGACGGCGAATGGAGCTGGCCGCTGACGATCGACTTGGCCGAGCAAAACCCAGCCCCGCCGGCGTTTGAGGCGCGGGGGCACGGGGGCGGGGCCCCCGAAACGGCGGCGGCCCCCGCCGACCCCTCCCTCGACGAGATCCTGGCCGTCAACCGCACCCAGGCCACCCTGGGTGACACCGGCCCGGCCCCCCTCGGCCCGGCGATCCCGCGCGACGCCCCCGCCCGCGACCTGACCTGGGCAGAGGTCCTCTGGGAGCGCGGCTCCGGCCGTATGCCCCGCGGCCTCACCGGCATGGCGGGCCGCCTCCGCCGCGTCCCGGAGGCCTCCCTGGCCGGGGCGGCCGCCTGGGCCGCCGTCCCCCCGCCGGGCGACCTGCTGCGCCGGGTCGCGGAGCACGTCGAGGTCACCGTGGCCGTCCAGGCCACCGACGGCTTCGAGGACGGCGTCCACCGCCTCACCGGCGACGGCCTCCGCCCGCACCGCCCCGGCCCCGGGGTCCTGGCGGCCCTGGAGCGGGACTACGGCTACAACCTGGCCCCCGGCAACGGCTGCGACGTCCGGCACGCCGCCGCCGTCTGGTTCTGCTCGGTGCGCCAGCACGCGCTGGTCGCCGAACTCGGGCCGGGCGCCTGGACCCTGGCCCAGTACGTGGCCGGCTGGATCACCCAGGGCCTGTGCCTGAACGCTGCCGCCCACGGGCTCTACGCCCGCCCGGCGCGCGCCTTCGACGGGCTCGCCGTTCAGCGTCCGCTGGGGCTCGCGCCCGACGAGACCGTCCTGCTGTCCGTCATCAGCGGCACACCCCGCTTCAACGGACTCCCCCTGGATCTGAGGATGTGACATGACGAGGACCTGGACCTCCTGGCACCTGCACCTGGCGGCCTCCGAGCGGTCCCTGGGCGACCGGGTCGTCACCGACGTGGTCGGCCCGGCGATGGCCGAACTCCCACCCGGCAGCTGGTTCTTCATGCGCTACTGGCAGGGCGGCCCGCACGTCCGCCTGCGCGCACGCGACCTTTCCGCGCCGGCCGCCGGCGCGCTGGCCCGCGTACTGGAGGAGCGGCTCGCCGTCGCGAACGTCCTGCAGCCCGGTGAGAAGGCGCTGGACCCGGCCCGGTTCGCCGTGCAGTCCCGGCGGCTGTCCGAGGCGGGGGAGGGCGGGGTCCCCGTCGAGGAGCGGGACCTGCTGGCGCCGGGGGTCTACGAGACCCCGTACGTCCCCGAGTACGACCGGTACGGCGGCCCCGGCCTCATCTCCGTCTCCGAGGACCTCTTCGGCACCTCCAGCGAGCTGTGCCTGGCCTTCCTGCGCACCCGTCCCTCCGACCGGGCGCGTACGGCACTGGCGCTGCGGGCCACCGCCGTCGCGGCCTCCGTGCTGGAAGCGGGCGCCTTCAGCACCTTCGGGGCCGGCTCGTGGAGCGAGTGGGCGCTGCGGGCCGGATACCCGCAGGACGTGCTGAGCGGGCTGGAGGCGGAGTGCGTCCTCGCGGCCGACCGGCTCACCGCCGACGGCCACGACCTGATCGGCCGGGCCTCCACCGCCCCCGGTCCGCTGCGCGCCTGGCAGACGGCGCTCTCGGACGCCGTCGGCGGCGAGCTCGGCGCGGAGGGCACGTATCCGGCGCGGATCGTGTTCTCCCACGTCCACATGCTCCACAACCGGCTCGGCCTGGGCACGCTCGACGAACTGCGCAGCTACCTGCTCCTGGCCCGCCAGGCCGGCGCCACCACCGGGATCCCGGCCACCCTGACGACCGCAGCGAGGACGGCATGACGACGACCACCACCACCACCCCCTTCGCCCTCTCCCGGCCCGCCTTCGCGGCGCTCGGCCGGCTCACCGCCGACCCGGAGGCCTTCCGCGCGGACACCCCGGCCGAGCCGGTGGTGTTCCGCGCCGAGGGTGACTTCTCGGACCTCTTCGGCTGGGAGGCCCTCGACGCCTCCCTGGCGGCGTCCGGCCGGCGCCTGCCCGACTTCCGGGTGATCAGCGGCGGTTCCCAGATCGCCGACCAGCGCTACACCCGCGCCACGCTGATGTACGCGGACGCCCCCGACGTGCGCAGGACGGCCGGCGAGCTCGCCGAGGGCGCCTCCCTGGTGATGCAGGGCCTCCAGGAGTACAGCGAGCCCCTCGCCCGCTTCACCCGCGCGCTGGCCCACGACACCTCGCGTCCGGTGCACGTCAACGCGTACATCACCCCGCCCAAGTCCCAGGGTTTCGCCGCCCACTTCGACCCGCGCGACTCCTTCATCGTGCAGGTCGAGGGCACCAAGGTGTGGACCCTGCGCGAGCCGGTCCTCCCGGCCCCCCTGGCCCACGAGTCCTGGGACCGGCTGCGCGAGCGCCCGGAGTGGACGACGGAGCGCCTGGAGGCGATGGAGCCGTGGAAGGTCCTGACCCTGGAGCCCGGTGACGTGCTGTGGCTGCCGCGCGGGTGGGTGCACTCGGCGCGCAGCGAGGGCGTCTCCTCCCTGCACCTCACCCTGAGCCTCACGGCGTGGACGGAGCACTGGGCGGTGGGCGAGCTGCTGTCGCGCATCGTGGAGGTGCCCGGCCGTACGACGTTCCCCGCGGACTTCGTGCGCGACCCGGCCACGGCCGCCGAGGCGGCGGCCGCTCTGCGCCGGGGCCTGGCCGACTGGTTCGCGGCGACCTCCGACGAGGAGCTCGGCGCGCTCCTGGCCAAGGCGGCCGTCCGCGAGTTCCCGGCCCCGCTGCGCCAGGTCTCGGCGGTCCTCGCCGACGAGGCGATCACCCCGGAGACCGTGTTCGAGGTCCACCGGGAGACGGTCGTCCGGGCCGTCGCGGAGGGCGGGCACCTGCACCTCCACCTGGCGGACCGGGTGCTGACCTTCCCCGAGGCGGCCGCCCCGGTGCTGGCCGAGCTGCTGTCGCGCCCCCGTTTCACCCCGGCCGAACTCCCCCTCGCCGAGGACGTCGTCCGCCGGCTGTGGCACGAGGGCCTCCTCAGCCGCGCCTGATCCCCCCCCCGTGCGGGCCGTGCGCCTTCCCCCGGCGCGCGGCCCGCGACCCCTCTTCCGATCCCCCAAGGAGCCCCGTCATGAAGCCCCGTGCGCTCGTCACCGCCGCCCTGATCGTGATCCTCACCCTGGCCGTCGTCATCGCCATCGGAGCGCTCCCGCACGACATGCAGCCGATGCCCCGGATCCTGGCCCTGGCGGCCGGCATCTCCACCGTGATCCTGACCCTGCGCAAGCCGCGGGGCAGCGTGTCCCGCTAGCGGGTGTCCGCCGGGACCGTGAAGATCCGGTCCAGGTGGTGGCGCAGGATCGCGGTGGCCGACTCGGGGCCGCGCTGGCCCACCAGGATGCTCGTGCCCAGGGTCGCCGCCATGGCGAGGAGGCTGACGGCCTCCGTCCGCGCGTCCGCCCCGGGATCGGCCAGGCCCGCCTCCTGGGCCCCCGCGATCAGCCCGGCCAGGGCGTCCTCGGCGGCGTCCGGGTTGGCGATGAACGGCTGGGCGGCCAGCGCCTCGTCGGTCACGGAGAGGATCGCGTACGAGGAGTAGAGGAGGTGGAAGGTGCGGCTCTCCTCGTCGGTGGGCAGCGAGGCCAGGAGCAGCGCCTCGGCGGTCGCGCGCGGGCCCGGGGCCGGGCCGGCGGCGGCGAGGCGGGCGCCGACGCGGGCGGTGAACCGGTCGGTGAGGTGCTGCAGCCCGTAGAGGAGCAGCTTCTCCTTGGTCTCGAAGTAGTACTGCACCAGCCGCAGCGACACCCCGGCCTCGGCGGCCACGTCCCGCATGCCGACGGCGTGCAGTCCGCGCCGTCCGGCGACCCGGACGAGGGCCTCGGCGATCTGGCTGCGCCGCTCCTCGTGGTCCACGCGCTTCGGCATGGTGCTGGCTCCTCCGCCCCGGTCGATCCGTTCGACGTCATCTTCATGGTACCGGTGTACCACCAACGTGGTACGGTCGTATCACGAAGAACGGATCAAGGACCGGCGACGGTCCTCACCGGGGAGGTGCCGCCGTGCCCGAGAATGCCGAGAAGAAGACCCGTACGCGCCGCGACATCGGGCGCTACGTCAGCGACGAGCTCCGCGACCGCTATTTCGCCGCCTGTGACGCCGTCTACGCGATGGGCGCCCCCATCCGCTCCGAGACGGACGTCGAGACCAGCTTCGGCACCACGCACGTCTACCGGTACGGGCCCGCCGACCCGGCCGCCGAGTCCCGTACGCCGGTCGTCCTCATCCACGGCTCCGGCGGCTGCTCCGCCATGTGGTACCCCAACACCCACGCCCTCAGCGCCGAACGTCCCGTCTACGCCCTCGACACCCCCGGCGACCCCGGACGCAGCGTGCAGCGCGAGCCCATGTGGCAGCCCGAGCGCGCCGCCCAGTGGATGGACGAGGCCCTCGACGCCCTCGGCCTGGACCGGGTGCACCTCGTCGGCTCCTCGTACGGGGGCTGGCTGGTCATCAACCAGGCGCACCTGCGGCCCGGCCGCCTCGCCTCGGTCACCGCCCTGGACCCGGGAGGCCTGGAGAAGGTGGGCCTGCGCTTCTTCGTCTGGATCTTCGCCAGCCTCTTCGCCACCTTCGCCCCGAAGCCGCTGCGCCCGGCCCTGGCCAAGTGGCTGGAGCAGCCGGTGATCGTCGTCCCGGAGCTGCGCACGTGGATCCAGGCCGGGGTGAAGGCCTTCCGGATCCGCCGCCCCGCACCGCTGCCGCTGTCCGACGCGGAACTGGGCTCCATCCGTACGCCCTTCTACCTGATCATGGGCAAGCGCAGCCTCCTGGTGCACCCGAAGCGCCAGCTGGAACGCGTACCGCGCCTCGTCCCCGGGGGCCGCGCCGAGATCGTCGCGGCCACGGGCCACGGCCCCCAGATCGACCACCCCGACGTCGTCAACGCCCGCATGCTGAGCTTCATGGACGACGCCGACACCCTCTCCCCGCGGGTCGGCTGAAGGCGACCGAGCGCAGCTCGTTCCAGATGGTGTGGATCGCCGGATCGTACGCGGCCTGCGCGCTGCCCGCGACCGCCGGCGTCCCGGCGAGCGCCACCACGCCCGCCGCCAGGGCGCCGGCCGTCCGCCGTACCGCCCTCTCCTTCGCCCCTGCCTTCGCCGTCGCCTGCGACACCGACGCTGCTGTGGTCATCCCCGTGAGCCTTCTCGCGCTTGGGCCGGCGCTCGCGCACGTGCGCGGCGCCCTGCGGGGCGAGCTTCGCGGGGATCGGTAGACGAACGCTGAACGCGCGGGGATGCCGTCAGGCGCAGCGGTTTCAGGTCGAGGCCGGAGGAGTCGGTGTTCCGGCGGCGCGGCGGTACTCCTCGTTGATGCGCTGGGCTTCCTCCAGCTGGTCTTCGAGGATGATGATGCGGCAGGCGGCCTCGATGGGAGTGCCCTGGTCGACGAGCTCCCGGGCACGGGCTGCGAGGCGCAGCTGATAACGGGAGTAGCGGCGGTGGCCGCCCTCGGAGCGCAGCGGCGTGATGAGGCGTGCCTCGCCGATCGCGCGGAGGAAACCCTGGCTGGTGCCGAGCATCTCTGCGGCCCGGCCCATCGTGTAGGCGGGGTAATCGTCGTCGTCGAGGCGGCCGAACGAGTCGTCTGCTGTCATTGAACCTCTCTCATGGAACGCATGGAGGGGCCCTGGTGCCGTACGGCACCAGGGCCCCGAAGGAACTACTACACCATCCGCCGACCCTGGTAGGGCGTCGGCTTCCTGTTTCCGCGGGCCTGACCTGGTTGCTGTCGGGGGCGCGGGGATCGCGGTTGTCTGACCGGGGACCACCTCACTGTCGATGTCCTGCGGTACCCGGGCTCGACTGCCGCCCGGGCGATCCCGATGGCGCTGGGCTCCTCCGTTCTTCCCTCGATGATCACTTGCCTGACACCCGGTGCGCGCGCCCGCAGTCGACGCCTTCACCGAGTCACTGCTCACTGCTTCACTGCTGGGTCTTGCCTACTACACCTACTGCTGCCGGCAGTTCGTCCTCTGCCAGGCCTTACTGTCTCTCTGAGCTACGAGAGAAACCATATCCGCATCAACGGTCAATGTCTACCTTGGCCGCGATAGGTTTTCTCGTGTGCCGCCATGAGTCAGGCGCAACGAAGCCCCTGAGTACGCGAAAGGGCCCGACCAGTGGGTACTGGTCGGGCCCTTTCACCTGCTCAGGATGCCGGTGTGCGCCGGTGCTGCACCGTCAGGCGAGCCTCGGGGTGCCGAGCGCCGCGGCCGCCTGCTGGAGCGCGCCGTCGGACGGTGCGGGTGCGCCGGCCGCGGGCAGACAGGTGAAGCCGAGCCGGGTCATGGCCCGGACCACTTCACCCGCGCTGAAGTCGCGGCGGTCCTGGCGGGTGATGACCTGTCCGACTTGCTTGACGGGATAGGTGCGGCGGCCGATGATCACGGACTCGCCCGCCACGGGCTCCGGGGTGACTCCCTTCATCGACTCCAGAACACCGTTCTTGGTCAGGTCGAAGGGGAAACGGGCGATGACACAGCGCATGGTTCCTCACAGAACGAGGGGGGAAGGGGACGGGGCCGGTCGTGTCGGACGGGGGCGGTTCAGCGGGACAGGGCGAGGACGCCCAGCGCGCTTCCCTGGTCGTCGACGACGGGCAGGGCGTCGAGCCGGAGCTCGCGCATCGCGTGTTCGGCCTCGGCCATCGCGGTCGAGGGCGAGGTGAACGGGCCGCGTTCGGTGCGCAGGTCGCGGAGCCGGACCTGGTCCGTGTACGCCGCGCCCTCACGGACGGCGGCGAGTCGGGGTTGTGTGACCAGCCCGGTGCAGAGGCCGTCCTCGTCGCAGACGAGCAGATGGCCCGCGCGGGCGCCGGCCATGACGGCCAGGGCCACCTCGACCGTCATGTCGTCGCACACCTGGGGGCCGGCGGCATCCATCGCGTCTTCCACCGTCCGGTGGACCGGGCCGGTGTCCGTGGGGCGGGGCTGCAGCTGGACCAGTGTCACGACGTGCCTCCTGCAGAGATGGGTCAGCTTTCTGATCACGCGCTTCTCAGGCCGCGTCGGGGGTGGAACGCCGTACGCTTCCGCGCCGGACCGCCGAGGCGGAGCGCCGGGCGCCACGGGAGGCCGTGCCGCGGGCCTCGACCGGTGCGGGGACGGGGATGGTGACGGGGATCCCCGAGGGGGCCTGGGCGCCGGTGATCCGGTTCAGGACCGCGTCACCGGAGCGGACCGGGGTGGTCCGGGGGGCGATGCCGGCGGCGGCCATGAGGCGGGTCATGTCGCGGCGCTGGTCCGGTGTGACGAGCGTGACGACCCTTCCGGACTCACCCGCACGGGCCGTGCGGCCTCCGCGGTGGAGGTAGTCCTTGGGGTCGGTCGGCGGGTCGACGTTCACGACGAGGTCGAGGTTGTCGACGTGGATGCCGCGCGCCGCCACGTTCGTGGCGACCAGGACGGTCACCCGCCCCGCCTTGAACTGCGCCAGGGTCCGGGTGCGCTGCGGCTGCGACTTTCCGCCGTGCAGGGCGGCGGCCCGGACCCCGCTGTTCAGCAGGTCCTGGGTCAGCCGGTCGACCGCGTGCTTGGTGTCGAGGAACATGATCACCCTGCCGTCGCGGGCCGCGATCTCCGTCGTCGTGCGGTGCTTGTCGGCGCTGTGGACGTGCAGCACGTGGTGCTCCATCGTCACGACCGATCCGGCCGAGGGCTCCACCGAGTGCACGACCGGGTCGGTCAGGTAGCGGCGGACCAGCAGGTCGACATTGCGGTCCAGGGTGGCGGAGAAGAGCATCCGCTGTCCCTCGGGGCGGACGAGGTCCAGGAGCGCGGTGACCTGGGGCATGAAGCCCATGTCGGTCATCTGGTCCGCTTCGTCCAGGACGGTGATCCCCACCTCGTCGAGGCGGCAGTCGCCACGGTCGATGAGGTCCTTCAGCCGGCCGGGCGTGGCGATGACGACCTCCGCGCCCTTGCGCAGCGATCCGGCCTGCCTGCCGATCGGCATGCCGCCGACGACCGTGGTCAGGCGCAGCTCCACCGAACGGGCGTAGGGGGTGAGGGCGTCGGTCACCTGCTGGGCGAGCTCGCGCGTGGGCACGAGGACCAGGGCGAGCGGCAGGCGGGGTTCGGCCCGCCGCCCGGCGGTCCGGGCCAGGAGCGCGAGCCCGAAGGCGAGGGTCTTGCCGGAGCCGGTGCGTCCACGGCCGAGCACATCGCGCCCGGCGAGGGTGTTGGGCAGGGTGGCACCCTGGATCGGGAAGGGCACCGTCACGCCTTCGGCGCGGAGGGTGGTCAGCAGCCCGGCCGGCATGTCGAGGTCGGAGAAGACGTCGACCGCGGGCAGGGCGGGCGTGATCGTCTTCGGCAGGGCGAACTCGCCCGTCACGGCTGCGGGCCGCCGGCCGTAGCCACCCGGGCGGCCCGGACCACCGGAACGGCCCTGGCCGGAGGGGGCGAAGCGGCTGCCCCGTTCGGGACCGGTGGCCGTATCGAAAGCGGAGAAGCCGTTGCGGCCACGAGCACGAGAACGGGTGTTGACACGCGTGCGGTTCATTCAGAACCTTCCTTGATGCGGCACGGATCAAGGAATTCCGCAGCGGATGCACAGCGCAGGGAATTGCGAGAACGGGCCGAATGGAATGCGAAAGCGGATCCGGCCGGCGCGATTTCCTTCAGGCGCGGATGCTGAGCTGCAGTGGCGTCCATCGGACGCTCATCCATGAAAAGCGGCGGGGAGTTAACCGCCGTGGGGGCCGCAACCCTGAATATCTGTGTCCGCCGGGGTTTCGTGCGGGAAGATGCAGCTGAGGCCCGCACCCCGAGGGATGCGGGCCCCAGCTACTACGTGCGCGTGGCGTCAGACGGTGACGATGTTCTCGGCCGTCGGGCCCTTCTGGCCCTGCGCGATGTCGAAGGTGACCTTCTGGCCTTCCTGCAGCTCGCGGAAGCCCTGGGAGGCGATGTTCGAGAAGTGGGCGAACACGTCAGCGCCGCCACCGTCCTGCTCGATGAAGCCGAAGCCCTTTTCGCTGTTGAACCACTTCACGGTGCCAGATGCCATTTTATTTCTCCTTTGGGGCAGTACATCGGCGTCCGCACCTTGCGGATACCGCGTCGCCGCGATGATGCCCCTCCGGAAAATGCTCCGGAAATGTAAAGCGTCGGTGTGACCCGGAGGCCGGCCGAAGCGCTTGAAGCGTGGGTACCAAAACTGCAACCGAGATCGACAGTAGCACGCTTTGGCGTTTCTTGTGCGCCGAATTTTTGCTCGATGGTAAATGTCGTAGAAATTCTCCCCGCGGGGTTCGTCAAAGTCTCCGACCGCCGGGACAGATATTTCCCGCGATGTGACCCCTTCGAGTGACGGCGCAAGATGCGTGCGGCCGCTGTCGCGCAGGTCAGGCGCGGTGTGGCGGCTGGTTCCCCGATCTGTGGCGTGCTCGTCCCCGGGCGCTCTGTGAAACCGTTTCTCCGCGGACACGGGAAGGTCCGCTACACGGGGGACATGGCTGGTGAAAGGGAGGGTGGAACGACATGGCTGGTGCCTCGTTGTCCTTAGAGCCTCATTCGTCCGGGGGACGGTCGCCCCTGTGGGCGCCGGAGCGGGTGCCCGCACACGTCGCCTTGATCGTCGACGGCAACGGCCGGTGGGCCGCCCGTCGCGGGCTGGCCCGCAACGACGGGCACGCGGCCGCCGTGCCGCGCCTGGTCGACACCATCGAGGGGGCTGTGGAGGCGGGGATCCGGTACCTGTCGTTCTATCTGTTCTCCACGGAGAACTGGCGACGTGATCCGGAGGAGGTCGCGAGGACTCTGGAGATCATCGGCGGCTTCGTCACCGACCACCAGGCTGCGCTGCACGCCCTGGGGGTCCGTGCGCTGTGGTGCGGCAGGCGCGACCGTGTCCCTGACGCACTCGGCCGCACTCTCTCCGACTTCGAACAGCTCACTCAGGACAACCGGACCATGGACCTCGTCTTCTGCGTCGACTACGGCGCCCGCGACGAACTCCTCCGGGCAGCCGCCGAGTTGGCGCGGGACGCCGCCGACGGCCGGCTGAGCCCCGACCGCATCGACGTCGCGTCGCTGACCAGTCGGCTGTACCAGCCCGGCGTACCCGATGTGGACCTGCTCATCCGTACGTCGGGCGAGCGCCGGATCAGCAACTTCCTGCTGTGGCAGTGCGCTTACGCGGAGATGTACTTCACCGACGTCCTGTTCCCGGACTTCGACCGCTACGCGCTCCGGGAGGCGGTGGCCGACTACGCCGGGCGGGAACGCCGCTTCGGACGTGCGGGGGCGGCCTGAATGACGCCCGTGCCGTTGGCCTCGTACGGGGCCGTGCTGGATCGTGCCGGAGCCCACGAGGCCGCCCTGAGGAACGCCTACCGGGAGATGGCCCGCGAGGTCCGCCGGCTCGAACCGCCTTACTACGCGGCCATCCGGCTCCTGGCGCCCTCCCGGCTGCAGCCGCACATGCTGTGCGTGTACGCGTTCATCCACGCCACGGACCTCGCCTCCGACAGCGGGCCGGTCGCCCTGCGCCCGCAGCGCTTCCGTGCGTGGGAGGCCACCGTACGGGCGGTTTTCGCCGACCGGCGTGCGGAGGATCCCCGGCTGGCCGCCCTGCTGCACACCGTGGACCGCACCGGGTTGCCCGAAGCGTGGGTGACGGGCTTCGTGGAGGGCATGGCCGGCGACGTCGACTACCGCGACTTCGGCTCGGAGGCCGGCTTCCAGGCGTATGTGGACCGCGTCTCGCACCCCCTGATGCTCCTGCTCTGCGGAGTCCACCCCGGGTGCCGCACCCCGGAGGTGGTCCACGCCCTGCGCGACGCGGCCGACGCGGGGCAGCGCATCGACTGCCTCGGCGACCTCGCCGATGACGCGCGAGCGGGCCTCCCCTGCCTGCCGCACGCGGGCCGGCAACTGCGCGAGCAGCTCGAACTCGCCGGCGCGGCCCTGGGCAGGGCCCGCGAGGTCCTGCGGCTCCTGCCCCCGGAGTTCGCTCCCGTCATGACGGCGTACCTCGACGTGCAACGGATCCAGCTGCGGGCGCTCGAACGAGCCGGTGCCCGCCTGACGCGCACCACCGTCCGTACCCCTCTCCTGCCCTCGCTCAAGGTCCTCCTCGCCGCACGGCGACAGCCCATGGAAGGCGTCCTGTCATGACCGCACCCCTGTCGGCCTCCGAGCCCGAGGTCCTCATCGACGGGGCGGGGTTCCCCGGCCCCGGCTCGGTGACCTGGAGCCTGCTGGGCCAGTGGCGGATGGCGCTGGTGATGCCCCGCCTGCTGGTCCTGCAGGCGGCTCACCCCGTGGTCGGTGCGGGCCTGGCGAAGCACTCCACGTACCGCACCCATCCCTGGCGACGCGTCGACCACACGCTGATCAGCCTCCAGCGTTTCGTCTACGCCCCACCCGCGCAGCGCAGCCAGGAGGTGCAGCGCGTCCTGCGCGCCCACCGGCGCATCAAGGGCACCGACGAACGCGGCCGGGCCTACACCGCCGAGCAGCCGGAGGTACGGGCCTGGGTGCTCGGCACCGTGTTCGAGGCGATGAGCAGCATGGAGCGGCTGTCAGGCCGGCCGCTGTCGGCCGACTACGAGGCGCGGCTGTACCAGGAGTGGTGTGCCACCCTGGGCGCCTTCGGTCTGGACCGCGACCTGCTGCCGCCCCATGTCGACGGGTTCTGGGAGTACTTCGAACGGATGCAGCGTGAGGTGCTGGAGGACAGCACCGAGGTCCGTTTCCTGATGCGGGACATGTACCGGGGCGCGGCGACGCCGTCGATGATGGAGTGGTGCCCGCCCCTGTGGGCGCTGATGCGTTCCTCCGCCGGGATGCTGATGCCCGGCGCGGTGGCCGCACAGCTGCCGCGGACCTATCGGGAGCGCCTCCACCTGCACGTGGGTCAGGCCGACAGCACGCTGTCGCGCACGGTGCACCGCGCCGCGCGCGTCGCGATGGAACCGCTGCCCGTGCGCAACCGGTACATGCCGATCGCCGCCGACGCGATGACCGGCCGGGCCCCCGGCCGGCCGGACGAGGCCGGCCCCGACGGCTCGGGGTTTCCCGGCGCCGGCCTGCTGGCCCGGCCCCTGGGGCTGGTCCGGGCGGTGGCCTCGGCGGCCTTCCGCGGGCCGGACCACGACTCCAGGGCGGACCGTTTGGGGCGCTTCTTCTCCCAGGTGCTCGACCAGACCGGCGACGGCCGGATCGACGCCCTCGACCTCCAGGCGATGGCTCGCGCCCTGTGCTGGCAGCTGGAGCTCTCCCAGGAGCAGGAAGACACGGTGTACGCCGGATTCACCGGATGGTGGGAGCACATGCGCTCCACCATGGACACGGACGGCGACGGAGGCATCGGCAAGGACGAGTGGGTCACCGCCATGCTCCGCAACTGCGACGCGGACCCCGGATATGTGCGCGACGGCGTACACCGGGCCGTGCGCGCCATGTTCGAGGCAGTGGACACCGATGGCAGCGGGACGATCGAGCGGCACGAGTACCGCACGGTGTTCGCGGGTGGCCGTGTCGACCCCGGTGACCTCGACCGCGGCTTCGACGAACTCGACGTCGACAAGGACGGCACGATCACGCTGCCCGAATTCCTCGACGGTTTCACCGCGTTCTTCATGGCCCGGGAATCCCGCGTGTCCGGCACCCAGCTGCTGGGGCGGTCCTGAGTCGGTGGCCGTCGTCATGGAAGCGGTGCGAGGGGTTGGGGTGGCCCGGCTCGCCGGACTGCTCGCGCAGGACGTGCTCACGGCCCAGGGAGGCGCCGACAGGGCCGAGCGCGGAACGGACGTGCAACGCTACCGGGCGCGCCGGATCCGGAAGACGATGGAGGCGCTGGGGCCCTTCTACATCAAGGTCGGCCAGGTGCTCGCCACCCGGCCGGACCTCGTCTCCGGCTTCCTGGTGACGGAGCTGGAACGACTGCAGGGCACGGTGACGGCCGTGCCGTTCTCCGCTTTCGAGCCGGTACTGGAGGCGGAGCTGGGGCGCACGTGGCGGAAGCTGTTCCGCGAGGTCGACAGCGGCCTGCCCTGCGGCTCGGCGTCGCTGGCCCAGGTGTATCCCGTGGTGCTGCACGACGGCAGCCACGCGGTGCTGAAGGTACAGCGGCCCGGGGCCGAGGGCCGGATGCGGGCGGACATGGCGGCGCTGAGCCGAGCGGCCCGGCTGACGGGGCGCGCGGCCCCCCGGCTCGCCGAGGTGCTGGACCTCGACGCGGTCCTGCAAGGGATCTTCGACTGCATGCGTCCGGAGCTCGACTTCACCTCCGAGGCCGCGCACATGGAAGACGGCCGCCGGGCGGCCGAGGGCTTCCGGTACCTCACGGTCCCCGCGGTACGGCAGGCCGGACGGCGGGTGCTGATCCAGAGCGTCGCGCCCGGCCGGGCGCTCAGCGCCGGGGCCGCGGACGACCTGTGCGAGGAGCAGCGCGAGCGGGTGGGCGCCGAGCTGCTCACGTACATGTACCGGGGGTACTTCGTCGAACACTTCTTCCACGCCGATCCCCATCCGGGCAACGTGTTCCTGCACCCCGAGACGGGGGCGACCCTCATCGACTGGGGGATGGCCGGCCGCATCGACCGCCACACCGGGATGCTGGGAGCGCTCGCGTTCACCAGCATCGCCCAGAACGACGCGCGCGGCCTGGCCGCCGCCTGGCTCGAACTCGGCCGGTCGACCCCGCGCACCGACCTGCCCGGATTCCGGGATGATCTGACGCGCGTGGTGCCGCGGCTGGCCGCCAGCCGACTCGACGGCATGAACTTCGGCTCGGCCCTGTCCACGGTCCTCCGGTGCGCCGCCCAGCGCGGGATCCGTACCAGCCCCACGATCGGGATCCTGGGCAAGTCCATGGCCAACGTCGAGGGCACGGTGCGGGCCATCGCCCCGAACCTGGCGGCCGCGGAAGTGTTCCGGGAAACGCTGATGGACGTCATGGGCGAGCTCGCGCGGAAGTACCTCTCGCCCGAGCAGGCGGCACGGCGAGGCCTGGAGCTGATGGCGGTGGGCGACAGCGCCCTGGACGAGGCGCGCTCCGCGCTCCGTGTCTTCGCCGGGCGGGACACCACGGGGGCAATGCGGCCGGGCGGCGAGGGGCGCGACCCCCTGACCCGCTACGGCAGCGCGGCGGCAGCGGGCGCGTTCGCCGCATGGGCGCTCCACCAGCTGACGCGCCACGCCCGATGAGCCCTGCGGGCTCGGCCGTTTGCCCCAGCTACGGGTGCGGCCGGGCCGTACCGATGCCAGGTTCGGATGAAAAGTCCCCTGGTATATGGATCGGAGGCGCTCCATGCATGGTGATCGCCGGTGCAGAACGCGGGTCCGGATGCTGCTCGTCGCGTTGTCGGTACCACTGCTCGCCCTGACGACGACGTCCGCGAGCGCCCAGGGCGCCTGGCTGAAGGTGCCCGACCTGCCCACGGCCCGCTTCGCGCTCGCGGGGGCGAGCGCACCCTGCCCCAAGGACGTGGAAGGGCTCAAGGGCACCTGCGTGTATGCCATCGGCGGCCGCAACGACGCGTCACCCAGCCTGGGCACGGTGCAGGCGTACAGCCCGGCCACGAACACCTGGCGGACGCTGCCGGACCTGCCCACTCCCCGCTCGGCGGTGGCGGGGGCGACCGCTCCGTGCCCGGAGGACGTGGAAGGGCTTGAGGGTACGTGCGTGTACGCCGTCGGTGGGCGCACGACCGACGCCGTGGACGCGGTGGAGGCGTACAGCCCCGCCACCAACACCTGGCGGAAGCTGCCCGGCCTGCCCACGGCACGCAGGTTCGCGGCAGCGGCCACCGCGCCCTGCCCCCAGGGCGTCGAGGGACTGCGCGGCCTGTGCGTGTACGCCGTCGGAGGCAGTTTCAGCACCACCGTGGAGGCCTACAGCCCCGCGACGAACACGTGGCGGGCACTGCCCCCGCTCAGCATCTCCCGCGACGCCCCCGGGGCGGCGGCCGCGCCCTGCCCCCAGGGCGTCGAGGGACTGCGCGGCCTGTGCGTGTACGCCGTCGGCGGCTTCGACCTCGGCAGTGGCAGCGTCCTCGACACGGCGGAGGCGTACAGCCCGGCCACGAACACCTGGCGCCCGGTGGCCTCGCTCGGCAGCCCCCGCGTCGCCCTGGCCGCATCGGCCGCACCGTGTCAGACGACTGACACCAGACACCCGAAGAAGTCCTGCGTGTACGCGGTCGCCGGCTTCAACTTCACCGCCCTCACCCTGAAGACGGCCGAGGTCTTCAGCCCGGCCGCGAACTCCTGGAAGCCGCTGCCCGAACTGTCCACCGCCCGCTTCGAACTGGCGTCTGCCACCGCACCCTGCCCCAGGTCCACCCGAAGCCCCAAGCACACCTGCGTCTACGCCATCGCCGGCGCCGGCCTCACCCCGGACGAGGAACGCACCGCCCTGAGCTCCGTGGAGGCCTTCCCCGTCACCGGCTGAGGGCGGGACAGCACGAGGGGCGCGAGTCGCCGACCGCTGCTTCAGCGCCCCTCCTGGCACGTTGTGGCACGGCGGCGGATCAGCCGCGCCACTCGACCAGGACGAGAGTGGCGTCGTCCGAGGTGGCCTCGCCGCGTGCCCGCTTGAGCGTGTGGGACAGGTCCCGTGCCACCGCTCGGACTCCTCGGTCCGCCTTCTCCAGCTGGTTCACCCAGTCGATCAGCTGGTCCTCGCCGAACTGCTCCTGCCCGCTCTCGTGCTCCTCGATCAGGCCGTCGGTGAAGCAGAGGACGCGGTCCCCCGGTTCGAGCGTCACACTGCTGACCTGTGGCTGTGCTCCTCCGAAGCCGACGGGGAGGGTGGTGGGGCTGTCCAGGCGGCCCAGGACACGGTGCTCGCGGATCAGGACGGGGGCGGGGTGTCCCGCGTTGACCCACTGGAGACGGCCGGTGGCCGTGTCCAGCCGCATCATCTGCGCGGTGACGAAGTGGTCGGGGGCGAACTGCTCGGTCACCGCCCAGTCCATGAAGAGGTAGATCTCGGACAGCTCGACGCTGATGCGGCGGGCGTGCCGGTACGCGCCGATGGCCACGGTCGCCATGGTGGCCGCGTCCAGGCCGTGGCCCATGGCGTCGATCATGGCGAGGTGGAGGGTGTCGCCGTTCAGGGCGTAGTCGAAGCTGTCGCCGGCGACGTCGTAGGCGGGTTCGAGGACTCCGGCGACGGCGACGCGCGGCATGGTCATGGTCAGCGGTGGCAGGAGCGACCACTGGATCTCCGCGGCGACGCTCATCGGCTCCCTGCGTCGGGTACGGAAGAAGAGGTCGGTGTGGCCGTTCTTCGTCTGCAGGAGGTCGGCGACCAGCCCCGCGATCCTGCGCAGGATGCGGCGGTCGTCCTCGTCGACCGCGTCCAGGGTGACGGCCAGGACGCCGGCCTGGTCGCCGCCGTCGAGCAGCGGTAGGTGGACGCGTACCCCGTCGGCCAGCGCCGTCTCGACCGGGCGGGAGGTGAGGAAACACCGGCCGGCCTCCGAGCCGTCGATGGACAGCGGCTCGCCTCCCGTCAGCCCTTCGGCGAGCAGGGGAACCAGCCTCTGCTGCCCGTAGTCCTGGAGCAGGATCTGCGGATTCCTGCCGCCCAGCCGGCCCACCGTCTCGGCGACGACCAGCCCGATCCGGTCGGGCGGCAGCTCGTGCGCCCGGTCCAGGATCGTTCCCAGGAGCCCCTCCCCGAAGCTCTCCGAGCGATCGGGTTCCCCGAGCCGTCCGACGGCCATCCCGTTGCCTCCAACCGAGCGGCGATGACCTCGTCCGGTCCTGCCGTACGGGGCCGGCTGCCGAGGCCGCGCGGCGACCGGGTACCGGAGCGGCCCGCACCAGAGATGTGGCCTCCAGGATGCTTCCCGGCGGCAGGACACGCCACCCGGCCACCGTGCGGGGACACCGGTCGCAGGTGGCCGGGTCTCCCCTTCCGAGCCCTTCCGGGCCCGCCGGGTCCGGAGGCGAACCTGCTCAGTCGCCCTCTTCCTCCTCCTCCGCTTCCATGAGGCGGATGCCCTGGTGGGTGAGCGAGACCATCGCGGGCGTGTTGCCCGGTTCCCAGTCGACGGTGACCAGTCCCTCGCCCGCGAGGTAGGAGCAGGCGGCGGCGAGGTCCTGCTCCGGGATGCGCAGGTCGTGGCTGAGCGCGGCTCCGGTGATGCCGAGCAGGCGGTTGCCTTCGGCGGCCGTGTAGAGGGCCTGGAGGATCTGCCGGCGGTACCGCTGCCGCTCGTGGATGGTCGCCATGGCCGCGTGGTCCTGTCGTCGTGTGGTGGCCGTTCGTGGCCGGTCAGGGTTCCTCGGTGGGGTGCAAGGCGGCGTGCTCCGGTCGGGACGAAGGCGAGGGGCCGGCGGGCGGGGTGTCCCTGGTGCCGGGTGCCCCACCCGCGGCCTTCGGCCGGAGGAGCGGTCTGCGGTCAGGGCCAGGTGCCCGCAGGCCGGCGATGGGCGATCCGTTCGGGCGGCCTGGGGTGGCTGTGGCCGGGGGGACGGCTGAGGGAGGGGTAGGGGTCGCCGAAGTGGTGGGCCGCTATGCGTGCGTCGTGCTCGGCGTTGAGCCGGTGGATCAGGCGTGTGCCGAGCGCGATCAGGAGTCCGGCTGCCAGGAGCGTGATCGCGGTCTCCATGTCCTCACCTCCCGGTGTGTCCCGGCAGCGCGATCATCCGCGCGCCGACGACGGGGTGCGCCGCTGGGTGCGGCCGGAGCGCCGGGGCGGCCCCGCCCTCGGCGTCCCAGGCGTCTTCGCTGCTCCGTGCCTCCCGCATGCGGCGGTCGGCCACGGCCTCGCCGGACATCAGCGAGCCCGCGGTGAGGACGCTGCCGGGGAGGGCGGCGGCGGTCATCAGCCGGGCCGCGGAGGCGGGTTCGGTCTCGGGGGGTATCACGAGCAAGTCGCAGCGGCCGGTCGTGTAGGACAGCAGGATGACCTTGTCCGGGTCCTGCTCGGTGAACCAGCCCACGTGCAGGACGTGGCCGGTGGCGGCGACCTTGTGCGGGACGACGGGCCAGTGCTCGGGGTTCACCAGGACGCGGGTGATGCGGCCCCAGCGTCCTTCGAGGGCTTCGGCCAGCGCCGGCAGCTCGGCTGTCAGGTCGCGTGAACGGGGCCACCAGGCACCGTCGAGCCGACCGGCGAGTGTGGTCTTGGGGGTGAGCGACAAGCGGGCCGGGAGTCCTGGGGTGAGGGCGCGGTTCGCTGTCCTGTCGAGGGTGGTGGTCATGGCGGACCTGCCCCCGGACCGCCCGCCGGCAGCCCGGTTTTTCGTGTTCCCCGGAAATGACACCTGCGTGGAAGCTGGTGCTCGAAGTACTTCCGGTACTTCCAGGGTACGTCTGATCAGTCCGTTTCCGGTCTGATACGGGGAGGTACTTCCGGTTCGTGCGGACCCGTGTGCGGCGACGGGCGGACACGCGGGAGCAGGGGTTACCGTGAAATGACGGCACGGTCGCCCCGCCGGCGGCCTGTCGCCCCCCGGGCGCGGCCGTGACGGGCCGCGGCACCTCACCCGTAGACGAGCGGATCCATCATGACCGACTCCGACATCCCGCCCCCGTTGCTCTTGCCGGACGAGATCCACCAGGCGGTGCGCCCCGGTACGGCGCTGCTCCGGCTGGAGACGACGCACTCCCGGCAGGGCGTCCTCGACGGGGCATGGTGGCCGCGCACCCGAGACGTGGAGCAGGAGGTTCCCGCGCTGGTGTCCGTGCTGACCGAGCACCTCGGCCCCATCACCCGGGTCGGCCTGGACGCCACCGCGTGGGACGGGATTCCGACCCGGCTGGTCATCGACGACCGGGTCGTCCACCTCGACTCGTTCCCCGTCGGCGACGACACCGTCCTGATCACCCGCGGCGACAAGGACCACTTCGCGCTGATGGTGGTGCCGCCGGACACGGAGCCCGACGCCGCCCGTACGGCCATGGCCCGCGCGGTCCACGCCGACAACATCACCCAGGCCACCGAGCTCCTCGTCGCCCCACTTCCCCCACCCACGCCCGAACAGGGAGGAGCGACATGATCCAGATGGCGGACATCCGCGAGTGGCGCGACCAGGACGTGGTGGACCCCGACGGCCACAAGATCGGCGAACTGGAATCCGTCTACGTCGACACCAGTACCGACGAACCGGCCATGGCCACGGTCCGCGTCGGCCTGCCCACCCGCCACCGCCTGGTGTTCGTCCCCCTGGAGGGGGCGACGGTCGGGCCCGGGTACGTGCGGGTGGCCCACGACAGGAAACTGGTGAAACGGAGCCCCTCCATCGGCACGGACGGTGTCCTGCCCTTCGAGGACGAGGAAGCCGTCTTCCGCCACTACGGCCTCGCCTACGAACCCGGTGCGAACGGCGAGCGCCAACTGGCCCGACGCTGAACCCCGACGCCCGGGAGGCGGCCCCCATGACACTCTTCCTCGCCCTGATCATCGTCGCGATCATCCTGGGCCTCATCGGCGCCGTCGCCGACGGACTCCTCTTCCTGCTCTTCATCGGCATCGCGGTGCTCGTGGCAGACCTCCTCTACCTGGCCCTGCGCACCCGCCGCTCCGCCCACCACCGCCCGCTCCGGTGACCTCCGGCCGGTGACCTCGGAGGCCGCGGGACGCCGAGGTCACGCCGCCGGAAGGCCCTCACAGGCCGGTTCCCAAGCGGCCGAGGAACCTTTCGACCACCGTCGCCAGGGCCTGCGGACTTTCGTCGGGGGCGAAGTGACCGGCGTCGTCGAAGACCTCGAGCTCGGCGTTCGGATACCACTGCAGCCACGTGGATCGCATGGTGTCGGGGCTCATCGCCGGGTCGCTCGCACCGGCCACTACGAGCACTGGCGTCGCGTTTCCCTTGACCAGCTCGTGGATATCGGGGCCGCGCGTCCAGGATTCGAGGTACGAGCGCAGGGCCGCCTGCGAGGAGCGTTCCGAGCCGTTCACCCTGGCGTCCAGCCACGCGTCGTCGTGCCGACTGCCGGTGAGGGCGTCGAAGATCGTCCTGCGGTTGCCGGAATCCGCCACGGCCCCGGCGAACAGCTCCCACATCTCCCCTTCGAGCGGGAACCCGGACGCGGGCACGGGCGAGATGCCGATGATCGAGCGGATCCGTGAGGGGGCGTCCAGCAACAGCTGCTGGGCCGCCTTGCCTCCCATGGAGTGACCGATGACCGAGAAGGCGTCCCAGCCGAGGTCGTCGGCCACGGCGAGGGCGTCCGCCGCGATTTCCTCCATCGTGTACGTACCGGGGGTGTCCATCGCCTCGCCGTACCCACGGCAGTCCACGAACGCGTAGCTGAACGCGCCTCCGTCCAGGTGCTGCCGCAGAGGGCCGAAACTCGACCTGTCGCTGAGCCAGTGGTGGAGGGCGATGACCCGCTCCGGACCGCTGCCCTGTACCTCGTACGGAATGACGTTTCCCGCTCCATGGTTTGCCACGAAGTGGGGTCTCCCCCGTCGGGCCCGGCCCGGAATCCCGTCGGCCGGAGGCTTCGCCCCAACGGCCTACAGGGAAACCGGGCCGGACCGCCGCGGCAGGTCTTTCGCCCGCGGAGGGTCGCCGCGACCACAGCGCGGTGCCGGCGTGTCGCGCGGGCCGGTCTTCTTCGGAGCCGGGGAACGGAGCCCGGCCGGAGTGACGGTGAACCGGCCGGGCTCCGGGCGGGGGCGAGCAGTGCGCCGGTCAGAGCCCCTCGTCGTGCAAGTCCTCTTCGCGCAGCAGGTCGTCCTCGCGGCGGCGCGAGGACTCCTCCTGGCCGGGCTTCTGTCCCCTCTCGCGGGACGACTTGCCGGGCTGGGGCTGCGCGGGGTCTCCCGGGCGATGGTGTTCCTGCGCCTCACGGCCCTTGCCCGGCTGCTGACGCTTGTCCTGCCTACCGTCCATGACGGCGACTCCTCTTGATGCGTGGGGTACGGATTCCTCTCGGATCACGCTGACACGCACTGCGACGGTCTGCATCATGTCGACTGCGAAGCGAGGCACCCGGATGACGCTCCCCCGTGTGGCAGCGTCGGAGGCGGCGCCTGCTCAGGCAGGAGTGGGGGTTCTCCCCGTACCGGAGCCCGCGTCTTCCCTGAGCCCGGCGGCCGGGAAGACCGTGAACACAGACGCCCCACGGACCGGTAGAAGCGGTCCGGAAGGAACACGGCATCCGCGACGACCATCACTCCGGAGAAGATCGGAAGCCCCAAGAGGACCGCGATGGAGAGGTGCAGGCTCACCAGCATGATCAGGACGGGGTACTTGAGCCTGCCGAACAGGACGAACGGGAACGCGACCTGCAGCAGCACCGTCAGGTAGCCGGCGATGGCGAGCCCGACCGGGTGTTCGTCCAACAGGAGGGACAGCGCGGGCCACGGCCGGAAGAGGTCGAGGTTCAGCACGTAGTGGAGGGCGGTCCCGTTCCCCCAGGAGCCGCCCTGCACCTTGTACAGGCCCGCGCATCCGTAGAGGAAGCAGACCTGGGCGGCGATGACGAACATGCCGCAGTTGTGCAGCACGCTGCTCGCGGTGTCGCGGAACTCGCGCAACCGGCGCCGGTGCCGGCTCCCGTCCCCCGCCGGACTCGTCTTCTTGCGCGCGTCCAGGGACCAGCGGCGGCCGCAGGCGGTGAAGACGAGGTACACGGCCATGAGGAGGAAGAGGCTGTCGCCTCCGTCCGTCATGAAGATCGCTCGGGCGTGGAACGACGCCACTGCGATCGCGAACAGCACGGACACCGCTCTGGTCCGCCACCCCAGCATGAACAGTGCGGACGTCACGACGGCCGACGCGTAACAGGCCTCGAAGTACGTCCGGCTGTCGGACAGAGTGAGGATGCTGAACCAACCGGTCTGGTCGAACAGCTGCCGCGCCAGCGCAGGCGTCCACGGCGCCCCAGGACCCCAGATCTCGTCGCGGTGCGGAAACTCGCGCAGCAGGAAGACGAGGTAGAGCAGCCCGTACCCGATGCGCAGGACCGCCGCGGCGTACAGGGAGACCGGCCGCTCGATCAGCAGGGCAAGGAGCGTGCCCATGCGGTCGAGCATGCTCTGCCCCGCAGGTCGGGCGGGCACGGCTGCTGCCGGTGCCGGCTCAGTCTGTTCCATGGGGAGCCACCTTCCACCAAGGCAGGTAACGGGTGTCGATGGGCGCCGCCCGGCGGGTGGCGCCCGATGCCTCCGGAGCAGCGACGGGGAGCGTGATCACCCGCAGCTGGATGGAGTCGAAGGAGCCGCGCCGATGCGCGGCGACTCGGTCCGCCGCGATGTTGCGCAGGTACGTCCGCATCATCACGGCCCGCTCCGAATGCGGCTCGTCGTCACCGCCGAACGCTTCGAGGTAGGAACTCCAGGCCCGGCGCAGCGTGTTCTGCGCCGTGTGGCTGGGGAAGGGGGCGTGCTCGACGGCGGAGCCGTCCAGGGCGCTCAGGTCGAACCAGCCGCTCACCCGCACGCTGCCGTCAGGGGCGGTGCGGCTGGTCCTCACCGAAATCTGTCGGTTCGCCGACTCCGGATCCGGGGCGAAGAGGCGCCAGTTCTGCTCGAAGAGCGGATAGACCCACGCGTTGATCGGCCCGCTGTACAGCTGTGAGACGGCGTTCGCCGGCGCCACGTGCAGGAAGATCACGAGAACGTGGATCAGCGTCGTCGCCAGACACAGGACGACGAAGGCGCCTGTTCCGACTCCCAGTGGGCGGCGCGGCCCGGATTCACCCGAGTGCGACTCCGGACCGCTGTCGGAGCCCCCTGTCGTCGGCCCGGCTCCTGAGTGCTCCCTCTCCTCCACGTCCGTTGACGCGACGCCACCCGGCACGACCCCACCCGGCCTTCCCATCCCGACTGCTCATCTGTCCGCTCCTTCCGGCTTGCGCGGGCGGCGCGCGCCGAACCGAGGACGATCCGCCGCGCGCCACCCGTCCTACGCGTGTGCCGCGTGTGACTGCCCGGGTTATTCAGGCCGTCGGAGCTACGCGCGGCTCACCGTCTTCAATCCGCTCCGCGTACGGAGTGGGTCACTCGTTCCAGTCGTCGCCCTCCCCGTAGCCGGGCTTGGGCTGACCGTGGCCGGGACCCTCTGGGTGCCCGTGGCCGGGCCATTCGGGCTTGCCGTGGTCTCCGTGGCCGGGCCATTCGGGCTTGCCGTGGTCTCCGTGGCCGGGCCATTCGGGCTTGCCGTGGTC